>JALOOK010000025.1 GCA_025454445.1 Oscillatoria sp. Prado101
CCATCCCCCCCACCGGCATCGGGCATTTATTGGTTCTCCTCCTTTATCATCCGCCGGATGTCATCGAGGGGCGATTCGGGTTCCCTGGATTCTGGCTTGTTGCTTGCCGGGGGGTCTTCAACTGCCGGCTCATCCGGGCAAAATTCTAGAGTTAGTCTGATTCTCATTTTACCTTTTTGCCAGCCCTTACCTCCAACCCTGAGAATTTCACAATTTTCCCCCTCATCAAACCAGTCATCTGTAAAATCAGGCACCGCATATTTTCGCAAAATGTTGCTGAATATTTTCATTGTATATGGGCTAGTAAAAGCCAGATCTAATCTTTCTTTTAAGCTTAGTTTATTAAAAAGATTGCCCCCACAGGATATAACCGAATCCTCACTACAATTTTGCAGGAAATAGTTTTCTTCCATAATATGTCTGCAATCCAGAAAGTGTCCCGCTAACTATTCTCAACCATCACGAGACTCATGTCAATCCTGCAGGGTGGGAAGCGCGCCGGCACCGGCAGCATCTAAAACAGAGACTGGGGACAGGCGTTCTGGCCGGTCCTACGCCATAGAGGACGTAGGCACAGGCGTCTCGCCTGTGCAAACCACGCGAAAGAGGATTTTGGCACCGGCGTTCTGGCCGGTATTCAGGGGACAGGCGGGACGCCTGTCCTACGCCAAACCGGCTCAACACCCAGACTCAAAGCGCCATCCCCCCACCGGCATCGGGCATTTATTGGTTCTCCTCCTTTATCATCCGCCGGATGTCATCGAGGGGCGATTTGGGAGCGCTGGGTTCTGGAAGTTCGCTGGGTTCTGGAGCGTCAGTGCCAACCTCTAGAGTAACTTTAATGCGGAATTTTACTTTTCGCCAGCTCGGATAGCCGGGCTTTAATAATTCACAATCTATGCCCTCATTAAACAATCTCGAAGCCGGCTCTGGAGAGTGCAAATACTCATCAAGTATTTTGTCTATTTTAACCCCCTGATGATTTAATTGGTTCCAGAAGTTATAAGCCAGTTCCCGATCCCAGACTTTCTTTAGGGCTTCCTTGAATTTTCCCACCTTGAATGTGTCATCTCCAAACAATAACACATCCTCATCACAAAGGTCTATCGGATTAAACTCATCGGTCATATCAATCGCTTTCATGTAAATTGCCATCCTAACTATTCTAAGCCATCACGAGACGGATGTCAATCCTGTAGGGTGGGAAGCGCACCGGCACCGGCAGCATCTAAAACAGAGCCGGTGAAACCCCAGCCCCCAACCCCAAAGGGAACCCCGGGTTCCCCCTCCCCGAAGCGCGGGGAGGGGGTTAGGGGGTGGGGTTCTTCCTCCGCGCCCTCCGCGTCTTGGCGGTTTAAATCATTCCCACTTTCCCCCCATCCAAACTCCCCAAATCAACCGGCTCAACAGCCAAACTCAAATCCTCCCCCAAATCAACCACCGGCAGCAGATAGCGATTTAAGAGCATCGCCCGCAAACAGCCATTAATCCCAGCAACCGCCTGATTATAAACATCAACTTTCTGCTGCACTTCCCCCAGGCGCTGCTGGTTCCGCTCAAGCTGCTCCTGCGCCTCCTTTTCCAGCGTCTTCTCCAAATGAGCGCGAGCGCGACTGTACTGCTGCAAGATAACCTCCTCTTGCTCCTTCGCCACCGGCAGCAAATGAGTTTTGAGCGTCTGATTCACCGTCTGGCGAAAAGTGCTCTGAATTGTCTGCTTCACCTTCGGCTCAAAATCCAATTTCAGCAGCTGGCGAATTGCCGGCTCCGCATCCGCCATGCTGGCGCAATCGTAACTCTGAGACGTTTGCTGCAAGACTTGGCGAAACTGGTAAATTGAAAAGGTGCCCTCATCGTAAAAACGCGGACTTTCCCGCACAAACCGGTCGCACTCGGTACTCGCCGCAGCGCGAATTGCCAGCTGCACCTGCGCTTCCACCCGCTTGAAGGCTTGCTCAACCCCGGCATCGCTTCCGGCTAACCGGCACAGTTCGCGGTAATAATCCTGGCGGCGCACCCGATCTGTCAAATAAGCAAAGAAATTGGCAATCACTCGCTGCGCCTCAGCCGCCAATACTTCCTCTAACTCATTGGCTAAATAATAAAACGCCTCCACTAAAATCGCCAGCAGGGGCGCAGTAGAATTGCGCGGGTGGCTTAAAGTTGCCTGCCGGTACGCTGACTCAACCGAGAAGGTATTCAGCAATTCATCGGTGCGGGAAACCATCTTGACTTTGAGCTTGCGGAAGTCTTCCTCGAAGCTGGCGCACTGATTGGTGACAGCCTGATTGACTTCCTGGCTGATGTGTTCTGTCAGAGCTGCGCCAATTTGTCGCAACTCCTGATTCAGCTGTTCCATGCGCCGCGATTTTACGCCTTCAATATTGACCGGCTGGCTCTGCAAGTCGCGGTATTGCTCCAGGTAGTGCCGGCTGATAGCGAGACACACCGGCTGCAAGTCATTGGCGAGGGCTTCAAACAGCTGCGGGCGCTTTTCTTCGGTGAGATAGCGGGTGATGCCGGTGCGAAATTCCTCAATGCCGCTATCTGAAATCAGCTGCTCAATCAGCGGCGCACCCCACTCGGCGAGAATGCGGACGTAGTTCTCATTTGGGGTTTCGTAGCTGTTGACAGAAACCCGGAACTTGCTGGGAAGCTTGCGGGAAGTGCCGCAATAGTTGTTAAAGGCATAGACGAACTGGGGGGTTTCTTCTTGTCCGCCTAAACCTTTGACGCTCTCGGCAAAGAGAGAATCGAGTCCAAAGCGCTCGCGACTGCTGGTTTGTTGAATCTGGCTCCCCCAGAAGCCGAGCAATCCGCTGGTTTTATAAACGCGGCTGCTGTCGCGGAATTGGGTATTAATCAAATCGTCCAGCCGCTGGCGCAACTGGCTGCTGTACCAAGTGGCGTCAATGCGGTTGAAGACATAAAATACGCGATCGCGAATGCCGGGATTGTCGCGCATCTTTTCCAGCAGTTCAGTTTCTTCGGTGGTCATGTCTCCCTCGGATGCCGGTTTGAGAACGCAGACAACAGCTGAGGTTTCTGGGTCTTCAATTTTGCGATAAGTCAGTTCGGCGTCTTTCTTGACCGGCGCGTCAATTCCCGGCATGTCAATCAGGACGTTGCCATCTTGCAGCAGGGGGTGGTTGCAGTAATATTCAATGCGCTTCAAAACAGCGCTGTTGCTCCCCCGACGGGCGTAACCGGCAGCTTCTTTGAGATTGGAGAAGTTGAACTGCTCCATCGAAAATGTGTTATTATTAGTAGTGCCGATGCGCTCGCGATTGGCGGCAAACCCTTCTAGCAACAGCAGCAGGGCATTCGCCTGCTTAGCGCGGTCGGATTTGCTCTCGCCGCCTTCCATCTTGACAATGGTTTGGCATCCCTGGCGCAGCAGGTCAATCACTTCGGGGTCAAGATTTGGCGCACCGGCTAATCCCAGGCGCTTGCACAGAGCAACGGCTTGCTCTTTAATTTCGGCTTCACTGAGAAAGGTGAGGACGACTCGTTCTTTGTCGGTTTCGGCATATTCAATATAGCATTCCGTGCCGGTGGCGTGTCCTTCGGCGCTGTAGAGCAATTCGCGCCCTAGCAAGGCGTTGATGAGCATAGATTTGCCGGCACTGAACGCGCCGGCGAAGACAATCTCAAATTTGGGAGAAATCGCCTTTTTCAGGGAAGCTTGGACAGCGGTGGTGTCTTGGGAGCGTAAAGACGGCTCTTGATGCAGCAGCTGGAGCAGAGAGTCAACCTGTTCTGGCAAGTTCTGGCACTGGGGGAGCAATTGGTTCATTGGGGGTGTGAGAAACAGCGATAAATATAGGGTTTATCAGATTAGTCAGGTACTGAGAAACCCGGTTTCTGAAAGAAACCGGGTTTCTGGGGCGTACTTCATCCAACTGAAACCCGCGATAGAGCTTATTCTAGTTTCTCACAACCGGCACCCTGTAGAGCCGGTGCGTAAAATATGCTCTGTGGGGTGCGTTCCGGGGTTTTGGCACTGGGGAAGCAATTGGTTCATGGGTGCTGTGAGGGGAGCATCCCATTTTTGTAATCCCCCTCACCCCCAACCCCTCTCCCACAAGGGGAGAGGGGAGAATTCTTTATTTTCCCCCTTCTCCCTTCACGGGCGTTGGGCGCGGGGGGTGAGGGGGTGAAAATATTTAGCATTTCTCATATTAGTGAGGTACTGAGAAACCCAGTTTCTTTAAGAAACCGGGTTTCTGGGGCGCACTCATCTAACTGAAAACCGCTATATTCGGACTGTCTATTTCTTGGCTAACGGGACAGGCGTTGGACTAGCACCGGCAACACCCGTGGCAATTCCAAACAGCTGGGTGTTATCCATAACCTCAGCAACCCGCTGACTGTTGACGCCCCAGGCATAAACCGGCACATTGGCACCCGTGTGATCTTTGGCGGACCAAGAGACAGCCGGCACTTTTCCCTGACCGCTATTTTTCAGTACCTTCAAACCGCCGGTTTCGTGGTCAGCGGTGACGATAATCAGGGTGTCGTTGCGGTTCTGCGCCCAGTTGAGAGCCACCTGTACCGCCTTGGAAAACTCGACCGTTTCTTTAACTTGGCGCTGGATGTTGTGTTCATGGCCGGCGTGGTCAATCTTTCCCCCCTCTACCATCAAAAAAAACCCGTCCCGGTCATTATCCAAAATCGCCAGATCAGTCTGAGTCATTTCCGACAGATGAGGTAATTTTCCGAGTCCGTCGTGTTCGTAAGGCAGATGAGTTTGGCCGAACTGACCGGAGACTTGCGTGGCGGTTTCGGTGTTCAGCGCTTGCAGCTGCGAACGGTCAGTAACTACTGTGTAGCCGGCTGACTGCGCTGCGGCGGGTGACATCCCAGCGCCTCCGCCGCCAAACAGAACCGCCGGACGAGTTTGGGTGAGGTAATCGCTAGCAATTTCAGCTTGGGTTTTTCTGCTGGATTCATGGGCACCAAATGCAGCCGGTGTGGCGTGAGTCATCTCAGTTGTGGTGACTAAACCGGCGCTTTTGCCTCGCCCTTGGAAATACTCCAATAGGGTTTTGAGTTCCTTGCCCTCGCCGGGAATCGCCATGCTAATCGTGCCGTTTTTCACTTTAACACCCGTGGCGATAGCTGTTCCACCGGCAGCTGAGTCAGTCACTTCGCTGTCAGCGGAGCGCGTTGTCATTTCAGCTTTATGGGGAAACGCCTCAAAGGAGAGAGTACCTGGTTTGCCGGTGGCGTATATCCCAGCGGCTTTCACTTCTTCAACCCCCATGCCATCCCCGATGAAGATGATGACGTTTTTGGGCGCTGCTTTCATCGCACAGGAAACGCAGGCAAGTTGACACAGCGCCAGTGCAGTTAGTTTTTTCAGCATTCTTCCCTCGCTGTTCCTATTCTCAAGTTTTCGGTTGCGTAACACTTTGTCAGCTGAGCGACTGTAGCAGCCAAGGGCGGCTACAACCGCAGGGAAACCGCTGCTCATCAGACAAAACCTGCCCGCGCTGGTTTTTATCGCCCCCCCATTTCTCTGACGTTGATAGCAGATTCCTTGCGGCCCACTTTTATCATATAATAAGTTTCGCGAGCGGGCTAAAAATCCATCCATTTCTTGAATAAACTTTGCAAAACTTTGCAAAAAGCAACACCTTGCAAAGACTCGTGCGTTCCCAGGGGGAATGAGGAATTGCAGGCGGAGCCTCCCGCGTTCCCAGACAGAGCCTGGGAACGAGGACGAGGCCCACCGGTTGGGCTAAAGCCCTACTACAAACCTTTTCAAGTCAGAGCCTCCCTATGTGCGTTCCCAACCTGAGCCTGGGAACGAGGAACACTCTTCTCTCTGCGCCCTCTGCGTCTCGGCGGTTCAAATCAACCTCACCCTCCTCCCCTCAAAAAACCCTGCAGGCAGCTCCTGAACCCGCCCCTCCTCAGTATTCTTAAACAGCACCGTAAAAGCACCGGCACCGAGGCGATATTGAGGCCATATCCGGTAACAGGGCATGGCTGTCAGGTGAGACTGATAGGCTGCTAAATGCTCGACAGACACCGGCTGAAACTGGGGGAATCTTTCCAAAAACCACTGACAAACTCCCTCATTTTCTTCGGGCGAATAGGTGCAGGTCATGTAGGCGAGATAGCCTTGCGGTGCCACTATTTGAGCTGAATTTGCCAATATTCTTTTCTGCCGGTTGGCATTTTTGTTAAGATTAACTGGGTGAAAGCATCCCGGTGCCTTGCCACCTTTTGCCAGTAAAGACTGACCGCTGCAAGGAGCGTCAACCGTCACAACTTGCGCAGTTTGCGGTATAATTTCAGCCAGGACTTGGGAGTCCAGGCTGAGAACAGCAGCAGGCTGCACTTGGCAGCGCTTTAAATTAGAAATCAGCATGCCGGTGCGCTTGCCAATCACCTCGTTAGATAGCAAAAGTTGAGGCTGCAAGGCTTTCCAAGAGAAGAGACTTTTACCTCCCGGCGCGGCGCACATATCAACTATTAGATTAACCGGCGGCGAGACGGAGAGGAGGGAAGACGCAGCAAAGACAGAGGAGAAGTCCAGACAGTAGAAATAGCCGCTGTCATGCAGGGGGTGCTGGCCCGGTTTTGATCCCAGAGAGAGCCGGTCAACAAATGCCGGTTGCCACGGCAAGGCCGGCTCTACCTCAAAGGGCAAAGTTGCCGGTTTTTCTCGCCGCCAGAGGATGCAGGGATTAAACGGCTGGGGGTGAACCAAGGCAGCAACAAATTTGTCCTGTTCTGCGGGATCTGCAAACAGCTGCAGGCTGAGTTTCAGTAATAGATTGGAAGGCTTTTCCATGAGACTATTAACTTTTAATTATACCCTAGTTATGGGTGGCAGTCTACTCTCACTCTTGTTTTCGATAAATGCGAGAGGCGGAGCCTCATTTGCTTTCGTTCCCAGCTGCCATGCTGGGAACGAGAAAAGCTGTTTCACGCTGAAGGAGTCACCGGCACAGCATTTGCCTTAACTCTCGCCTGCGCCTCTCGCCTCTGCGCCATTACCTTGGGTTTGAGGTAAAGATTTTCGATGAGAGCGGAAGCACCGGCAAACCAAGGCGGCACAATCAGCGCCCCAATAATCCCCAAAACCTGTACGCCACCAATCACCGCCAAAAGCTGGTAAAGGGGGTGAATACCCACAGAAGTTCCCACCAGCAAAGGATCGAGGACGTAAGTTTCTAGATTCTGGATGATTACAAATAGAATTAAAACCCAGAGGAACAGCCAACCACCTTTGGAAATCGCCACAATCAGCGCCGGCACTGAGCCCAAAATCGGGCCTAAAAACGGGATTAAATTGGTGACACCGGCAATTGCCCCCAAACCGATAGCAAAATCCGGCATTCCCAAAACGCTCAAACCGACTGCAGTCGCCAAACCCAAAATCGCCGAAACCAGCACGCGCCCACGGATGTAGCCTCCCATGCGCTGGCCGACCGGCAGCACTTGCGCCTCCAGGCGGTCCTCCCAAGGTTGGGGAAACAGGCGCACCACACTTTTAATCAGCGTGCGACTGTCCGCCACCATGTAGCCAGAAAGCAAAATAGCAAAAATCAGAGTGAAAAACCCGCCCACAATTCCGCGCGTGATGCCGTAAGAGCGCAGCAGCAGCTGTTGAGTGGAGCGAATCACCCAGCCGGTTAGCGCCTGGGTGTTGAAGAACTGACTGACTAACTCTGGCGGCGTGTTATCCAGGCGGCTAGCCAAACCTTCAGCGAGGACTCGCAAAGCTTCCGCATACACCGGCACTTGGCGGATCAGGCGGTCGATTTGCTCGATCGCCGCAGGCCCAATTAACAAACCCACGCCGGTGAAACCCCCCAAGAGCAGCAGGTAAGTCAAGATAGCCGCCACCCAGCGGCGGATGCGAAAAGTTTCCGCCCAGTTAACCACCGGCGCAATCGAAGCCGCCAGCACCACAGCAATCATCACAGTCACCAGCAGACTGCGCAACTGCCACAGCAGCACCAGCAGCAAGCCGGTGGCCACTACTAGCAAGACGCTGGAAATGGAAATGGTAATGCGCTGTTCGGACATGATTTTTAATCCGGCTGCCTCCCAAAACAAAATACCCTATTTTTACAATATAGCGGTTCTCATATTAGTGAGGTACTGAGAAACCCGGTTTCTTAAAGAAACCGGGTTTCTGGGCCACCCCTCTGGGGATAAGGGGCTGGGGTTGGGTGCCGGGTTCTTTTGCCTTTACAGAACTCATTGGCGTGGCGAAAGCGGAATTTTAATGATGAACTCTGTCCCCTGACCGGGGGCTGAAATACATTTTAATTGACCGCCGTGTTTTTCCACAACAATCTGGTAGCTGATAGACAATCCCAGACCAGTGCCTGCGCCCACGGGTTTAGTTGTGAAAAAGGGGTCAAACACCCGCCGGCGCACGTCTTCTGTCATTCCCGGGCCATTGTCAGTAATGCGAATCACAACATGGGACGGTCTGATGGGGCATGGGGCATCGGGCATGGGGCATTGTATCTCGGGAATGGGGCATTGTGTCTCGGGCACTGGTGATTTTTCTTCTTCCCCACGCCCTATTGAAGTGCGAATCCAAATAGTAGGGCCTTGGTTATGGCATGGGGGGGATTGCTTTTCTTTCCCATGCCCAATTCCCCATGCCCCATGCCCCTCTTCCAAAGCATCAATCGCATTGCTGAGGATATTCATAAACACTTGATTGAGTTGACCGGCATAGCACTCCACCTGCGGCAGGTGTCCGTACTGTTTGATGACTTGAATTCCTTTTGTGTCACCGGCATCTTGCCCGCGACTCCCTCGTTCCCCGCCTCCCGCCCCGGAGTTCAGCCGGTGCTGCAAAATCAGCAGGGTGCTGTCAATCCCCGAATGAATGTCAACCGGCTTCATCTCCGCTTCATCCAGGCGGGAGAAGTTGCGCAGCGAAAGGACAATCTGGCGGATGCGGTCAGCCCCAACCTTCATCGAATCCAGCAGTTTGGGAAAATCTTCCTGAAGGAATTCCAGCTCTATACTCTCCATTTCATCGGCAATTGCCGGGTGCGGATTGGGGTAAGTCTGCTGGAAGATATCGATCAGCCCCAACAAGTCTTGGACGTAATTATTGGCGTAAGTGAGATTCCCGTAGATGAAGTTGACCGGATTGTTGATTTCATGAGCCACCCCAGCAACCATCTCACCGAGAGCGGACATTTTTTCGGTTTGAATCAGCTGAGCCTGGGTGTTCTGCAACTCTTGTAACGCTTGGTTCAGGCGCTGATTTTTTTCTTGCAACTCCAGCGTTCTCTCCTCGACTTTCACCTCCAGAGTCCGGCTGTAATTCTCCAGTTGCTGGTTGGCTGTTTCTAAATGGGCGTAGAGGCGAGCATTTTCCAGCGAGATAGCCGCTTGGGAAGCCAGGAGTTTCAAAACTTCCAGCCGGTCGGGCGTAAAAGCGCCGGCAGTCAGGTTATTCTCGAAGTAAAAGAAGCCGGTGAGTTTCCCATAACAGACAATCGGTACGCACAATACTGACTTCGGTTGGTTTTGCCGGACATAGGGATCTGCCACAAACAGTCCTTCCCTCGCCGCATTATTTAAAACCACACTTTTTTGAGTCCTTTGCGCGTAATTGAGAACCGCCACCGGCACCGCCTGAGAAATCTCAAGCGCCGGGGATTGCCACACGGCAATCTCGTTTCCGTCCACCTCCCCAGAGGCTTCAATCTCCAGATTGCCGTCGCGCAGCAAGATGAGAAAGCCTTTTTGTGCGCCGGCATTCTCAATGGCGATTTTCATCAACTTGTCCAGCAGCCGGCTCAGGACTATTTCACCAGAGATGGCAAGCGATGCTTTCATCACTGCAGCCAAATCCAGAAATCCTGAATCACTGCCACTCGTGGTGGTTGTTGTGCGGTGAATGTCAATATCTGTGCTTTTTGGGGCGGCAATTCTTATGAAGACGTGCGGGTATCGCGCTTCCAGATCCTTGACTTTGGCAATCGCTCCCCAGCGAATATAGGCATAGTAGGACTCTAGAAGATAAAACCTGCCCATATTTTCGTTACCGCGAGCCAGATGAAACTCTCCAGCCAGCTCGCAGGCGAGCGCTTCTTCTTGGATGTAGCCCTGTTCTTTTGCACCTTGAATGGCGCGATCGTAATATTCCATCGCTTCCAGGATGCGCCCCAATACCCTATTGAGTTCCGCTCCCACTAAATCGCACTTGTGCTGGAAGTTAGAGGGAGCGTGACTCGCCCACAGCCGCATCTTTTCTTGGTTTAACTCCACTTGCTGGAGGTATTGCTGCTGTTCGCCAGGTTCAGCGCTGGGATACAGGGCGAGAAGTTGCAGGGAGTAGTAGAAGTTGTGCGTGGCAACAGTCATAAACCCAATCGCCGAATCGGCGTGTGCTGCCGACAGCCTGGAATTTTCAACCGCCCGCGAGCAATCTTTAAATAAGTAAGAGAGAATCCCTTTAGCCAGGTACAGCGAAAACAGTGAAGTGCGGTTTTGAGTTTCTATCAAACGGGGCAGCATTTCAGCTTCATGGAATACGGAGCCAATTAGCTGAGCCGGATTGCCGGCACCCTCACGTCCCATGAGATTCTCAACCAGCTGCTTCCATATCTGGGCGTAGTACACCGAAAATTCTTGCTTTAATTTCAGCAAGACATCCAGGGCTTGACTGAGCTGCTGCTCTACTGTTTCTAGACGCTCGCCCATCAAAAATAAGTGAGTGGCCCGGTCTTTAAAGCAAAGGCTGGCAAATTCTACATCTCCGGTTTCTAACCCAATCTGACCTCCCTCCAGCAGAGGAGCAATCGTTTTAGCGAGGGGAGCTTTCCAGTGTCTCAGTACAGTGTTAAAAGGCGAGTACACCCTAGCTTTTACTTCTCTGGCATTCAGTTTATCCACCAGCCTCACAGCCAGCTGACCGAAACGATAGCCAGAATCGGTGTCTCCCATAAAGCTGTTCAGGAGTACCCCATAATAAATGTAGCCTACAGCTGCCTGTGGGGAGTTTCCATATTGCACAGAGAGATTGACCATTGTATAGATAATGGCCGGCAGCAACGCAGGATCGGCCACATAAGCGGAAGAGATCAGGGTGTTTAATACGCGCATGGCTGCCAGTTTGTGAGTATCGGTCATTGCCGGCAGGTCGATTAACTCCTCAATGTCCAGCTGACCGGGAGGAGTTTCCTCCAGGCTGACCCCGAGCGCCTCCAAGGCTCGCAAGCCGGTATCGATAGCTGATTTTATCTGGTTTTTCGCGAAATAGAACTGGATTTGCACCTCATACAGTTTGGCTTTTTCCAGAGCGGTTTTGGCTTTCTCTAGAGCGACAGCAGACAGCTGTTCCGAACGCTGGAAGTTGGCTGTTAAGTATTCCGCTTCGCTGGCTTCCACATAGAGATTGAAGGTCAGGTCATAAGACTCGCTCCAGCTGGATTCTCCCAGAAGGTTGATGCCGGTGTTCAAATATCGGACTGCCGGTTCATACGCGGCTGACGCCTTGGCCTTCTTGCCTGCAATCAGGTTCAGTGACGCCAGTAAGAGCGGGTTTATCAAGGAATTGTTAAGAGATTCCAGAAACCGGGTTTCTTTAAGAAACCCGGTTTCTTGTTGTTCTTGTGACTTCAGATCCGCTATCAGTTCACTGCCGATATTCAGCTGGTTGACAATATCAAAGATATGGGCTTCTCGCTCTTCGGGCGGCGTATTCTTCAGCAACAGTTGGCCAATTTTCAGGTGCGTTTCTTTCTTGCGGGCGTCGGGGATGAGAGAGTAGGCTGCTTGCTGCACCCGATCGTGCAGAAACCTGTAAGAAACTCTTAAATCATCCAATTTCAAATCTGCCAGTGCATCCGAGGCAAAAACCAGGGGTATTTTGTAGGCATTGCTCAGAGGCAGAATCAGACCGGCTTGCAAGGCGGGCCACAAATCAGCGGCTGTGGCAGCTGCGGGCTTTTCACTGACGATCGCCAGCACGTCCAAACTAAACTGGCTGCCAATGCAGGCGGCTAATTTTAACATGCTTTGAGCGCTTTCTGGCAGCTTTTCAATATTGCCGGCGACTAATTCAACGACAGTCTTGTCGGCAATCCCGACTGCTTGGATGTGCCGAATGTCCCACTGCCATTTTCCCTCGCTCGCCTTGTAAGTCAGCAGCTTTTCCCGGTGCAGGGAAAGCAGCAGTTGAGTCAAGAAAAAGGGATTGCCAGCGGTTTTATTGAAGAGCAGCTCGCTTAAGTCCTGGACTTTTTTTGTTTCCCCTAAGGTGTCAGCAATCAGCTGGCTGGCATCAGCTAAACTCAAAGGCTGGAGGGTGATGGTGCTGACTGTCGCCCCCGCTTCCCGAATGCTCTCCAAAGTTGACATCAGCGGATGCGCTGGGGACACTTCGTTATCGCGATACGCCCCAATCAGCAATAGATATTGGCTTTCGGGGTTGGCAACCAGCTGCTCAATCAGCTTTAAGGAAGCGGAATCCGCCCACTGCAAGTCATCCAAAAACAGCGCCAGGGGGTGTTCTTTCTGGGCAAACACCTGAGAGAATTTTTGAAAGAGCCGGTTGAAGCGATTTTGGGCTTCTGCAGGGGGGAGTTGGGGGACAGGTGGCTGAGCGCCGACAATCAGTTCGAGTTCGGGAATGACGTCAGTAATGACGCGAGCGTTGCTGCTAAGGGCTTCTAAGAGTTTTTCTTTCCAGCTGGCTATTTTTGCGGTACTTTCTGTGAGCAGCTGGCGCAGGAGTTCCTGAAACGCCTGAATCAGGCCGGCATAAGGAATATTCCGCTTAAATTGGTCAAATTTGCCGGATACAAAATAGCCACGCTGGCGCACAATAGGCTTGTGAATTTCACGCACTAAGCAGGATTTGCCAATTCCTGAGTAACCGGCAACAACCGCCATCTCAGAGGTTCCGATACTGACACGCTCAAAGGCGCTGAGCAGCTGGGTGACTTCTTTTTCCCGACCGTAAAGTTTTTGGGGGATGAGAAGCTGTCCGGATAAATCTCGCGATCCCACATTGAATTGCGGAATTTTGCCCGCTGCCTCTAGCTGGGCGAGACAGTATCCCAGGTCATATTTAAGTCCGCCGGCACTTTGATATCTGTCTTCGGCATTTTTGGCCATTAATTTCATCACGATATCCGAAATCGCTGGCGGGATTTCTGGATTTAGATCGTGGGGCGGAACTGGCTGTTTGGCAATGTGGCAGTGAACCAATTCCATCGGGTCTTCCGATGGGAAGGGCAACTGACCGACCAGCATTTCATAGAAGGTGACGCCCAGCGAATAATAGTCGGTGCGGCTGTCAATCGCCCGGTTCATCCGCCCGGTTTGCTCCGGGGACATGTAGGCGAGAGTGCCTTCTATAAAATTGGGGTGGCAGGGCGTCTGGCTCTCCGAAGACAGGCGCGAGGCAATGCTAAAGTCAGTGAGTTTGACAAGTCCGGTTTCCTGGTTTATAATGATGTTTGCTGGCTTGATGTCTTTATGGATAATCTGGTTTTTGTGCAGGTCACCCAGAGTGGCGGCTAGCTGAAGCGCTATCTCTAAAAACTCCTTTAATTGCAGATTTTTTCGCTCTCCCAGAAATTGGCTGACCGATTGCCCGCCAAAATCTTCCAATATCAGAGCTAAACCGTTATGAAAGTTTGACAAGCTGTACGGTCTGACAATTCCTTCTATGTCTATATCTTTGGGGATTTCATATTCTTGCCGCAATCGAGCAATCTCTTCGAGGGTGGGGAACTGCGATTTGAGAATCTTGAGAATAACTGGCTTGCGTTCGGTTTCCCTGTAGCCGCGATAAACGACTGTATGGACACCGGATTGAATTTCTTCTGTGATTTGGTAGCCCGGAAAGGTGATCATAATTTTGTCTCTCGATTTGTCGGTTGTCTTGTTTTGGGGGCGGTACTGAGTGCAGGCAACTGAAAAATCGCGGGCGCAAACTGCGCCATCCGGGCACTGACGATCTGGGACGCCCATTAGGGGGCTATCTCGGTTGCAGTGGGCCGGTTGCGGTCACAGCTATCTGCCATGCTGGCTTTTGGAAAAACTAGCTGGCAAAATTTAATGCTTTTTATAGCATGCACTAAAATTTTAAAAAAAGCTATGCTACTAAAAAAATTTAAACATAACTTAAGCTTTCTTGAAATAGCTAGAAACCCGGTTTCTTTCACGGTTGTGCGTCAGTCGCGACCTGTGAGAATCGGGGGGATTGGCTGGCGAAGGCGTTTTGACAGGGGTTAGCCGCCTGTAGCCAGCACGGGCGATCCAGTGGGGTGAGGCGCTGGCGACTCCCTGTGGGGGGCGTTAATAACGCACTCTACTGCTGCTAAGCTGTTTTGCTTTTAATTTGCTTATCTATTGGAAAGAAACAGAGCCGGCTTACTTGGCGTTACCAGTCTGTATGGGCGGGAAAGAGTGCCCGCCCCCAACGGTACGGTAGAGATGGATAGTGTAAATTCAATGCGCCCTAGCTTACTTCCGAGAGTTGTTAGCACCCGATCGGGCTTTGGAGCGCTGCTGCTGGTAGAAGTCCAGAACTTTTTGGACGTAAGAGGCGATCCCCTGGCTGCTGTACTGGGTGGGATCGCCGGTCATCCACCAGGCGGCGGAGCGGCGCACCGCCAGAGACTCGTTGCTGCCGCTGGCTTTATACTCGTCAGTGAGGACATCGCGCATCACGCACACCAGAATCTTCCGCGCCGTCACTGGACTGGATTCAAATTGTGCCGGTGTCAGTTCCTTGCCGGTGCAAAGTCTCGACCAGCGGGGGATGTTCTCCGGTTTGATTTGCCAGTCGCTGTAAAGTCCATCGTTTTCGGTGCCAGTATCTGGCGCAGCCAGCCGCAGCGCCTCCACCAGCGCCCGAGCTTGGGCGTCCAACTCGGCGTCCGAAACTTGGGCGCGAACCGGCACCGCCAAAAGCCCCACTGCGATCGAAATGCCCAGCAACAATTGCGTGATTTGGTTTCTCATGCCTTTCCCCTGATTTTTTCTAAGCATTATTACTTATATATTACAGGGCGTCTCGGCGCAACCTCTCACACATAGATTGGCTACAGGCGAGATCGGGACTTACGCACCATAATCAAAGAAACCGGGTTTCTGGTTGTGGAACTAGGGCGCTCAAGTCAAGAGGCAGGGTAGGAAACCCGGTTTCTGCGTAAGTCCTGTAC
>JALOOK010000026.1 GCA_025454445.1 Oscillatoria sp. Prado101
CCCCTCACCCCCCTGCCCCCTCTCCCACAAGGGGAGAGGGGGAGAAAGAAGAGGGCCTGTGGTAGATTGGCGTGCAGTGAGATGCTACCTGTCTCAATGTGTTGCCGGCACCGGCGCAACTGATAGCCGGTTCCGACTGCAAAGAAACACGCCAATATCGAGGCAAAAGTCTCGTAACTCTCGCTTCCTGGCGCTCGCCGGGGAGCGAGATGTTAGAAACCGGGTTTCTTTGGGCTATAAGGCCAGAATAAAGTCACGTCCCATCTGAAGAAACCCGGTTTCTGATATTACTTCCCCAGTCAACAACGGAGTGCCGCACCATGCCTATTGGTATCCCTAAAGTTCCCTACCGGATGCCCGGAGATTCCTACACCCAGTGGATTGATATCTACAATCGCCTCTACCGGGAGCGGATTATTTTTATCGGCAAAGACATTGACGACGAACTGGCAAACCAAATCATCGCCGTCATGCTCTACTTGGATTCGGAAGATGCCGGTAAGGATATTATCCTCTACATCAATTCCCCAGGCGGTTACGTAACCTCAGGCATGGCAATTTATGATACCATGCAGCACATTAAATCGGATGTGGTGACGATTTGTGTGGGGCTCGCTGCCTCGATGGGCTCTTTCTTGCTGGCTGCCGGCACCAAGGGCAAACGTGTGGCCCTGCCCCACTCGCGGATCATGATCCACCAGCCCTCCGGCGGCACGCGCGGGCAAGCGAGCGATATTGAAATCGAGGCGCGGGAGATCCTGCGCATCCGCTCTCAGCTCAATCAAATCTACGCCGACCGCACCGGCCAGCCTCTGTCCAGGATTGAGAAGGACATGGATCGCGACTTTTTCATGTCCGCTCAGGAAGCTAAGGAGTACGGGCTGATCGACCGGGTGATTGAGGACCGCACTGTCTAAGGCCAGGGGCTGAGGTGTCAGTCGGGCGGGCACGGGGGCGGGCGGGCACGGGGGCCCGCCCCTACTGATGAAACCCGGTTTCTTGCTTTCCCTGTGCTGAGAAACGTTAAAAATGGCAGAATCTTCAGCTAGGTTCTGCCATTTTTTGGTGTGTGGTGTCAAGGAAATGAAGATTGCAGAGTGCTATCGACTGCTGGAGTTGAGAGCGGGAGCGAGTGTGGCGGAAGTTAAAGCGTCTTACCGGCGTCTGGCGCGACAGTACCATCCGGATGTCAACCCTGGCAACCGGCAAGCGCACGAGAAGTTTATTCAGCTGCACGAGGCTTACAAAATCTTGCTCGGCGTTTGCACCCAGTCTGAAGAAAATAAATCGATCCATTATACACCATCGAGTCCCTCTCCGTCAAGCGAAACTCCGCCACCGACAGTTAAGGTGACGCGCAAACCGCCGAAGTTTCAAGAAAATCCCCAGCTGTCGGAAGTTGAGCTGCAGCTGAAGCGGAACTCTTATTTGCAGTTGCAGGAGTTGCTGAAATACCAGCGCTTTCCCCGCGCGATCGCTCTGGTGGAAGCTCTGGCGCAGCGCATCCCCCACGACCCAGAAGTGCGCCAGTGGCAAGCCATCGCCTATCAGCGCTGGGGGCGTCACCTAATTGCAGAGAGACAGCTGGATAAGGCAAGAATCTACCTGAAAAAAGCCCTGCGCACTGACCCTCACAATCGCTCTCTTTGGGAAGAAGTGAAACGGGATTTTCACAAACTGGAGCAGATTTTTTAAGGGCGTTGGATTTTGGATTTGGGCCGGGATTAGGGGATTAGGGGATTAGAGGATTAGGGGATTTGGGGTTAGGTGGGATTAGGGTTTAGGGGAAAGCCAATGCCCAATCCCAAATCTACAATCCCAAATCTAAAATCCTTGCATCCAAAATTGACCGGTGAGGATTTGGGCCGGGATTAGGGGATTAGGGGATTAGAGGATTAGAGGATTAGGGGATTTGGGGTTAGGGTTTAGGGGAAAGCCAATGCCCAATCCCAAATCTAAAATCCCAAATCTAAAATCCAAAATTTAAAATTTAAAATCCAAAATCCAAGCATCCCAAATCCAAAATTAGTCTAACCCCTAACCCCTAACCGGGGGATGTTGGCGACGAGAGCGGCAAGCTCGGCAACCAGCTGTGCCGGTGCCACCGGCTTGGCGATGTGCATCTGGAAGCCCGCCGCCATCGCTTGCTTGCGGTTTTCCTCACCGGCACTAGCCGTCAGCGCCACAGCGGTTTTCCACCGGCCCCGCTCTGACTCGCGGCGGCGCACCTGACGCAGCAGGGAGTAGCCGTCGGTATCGGGCATGCTCAGATCGCTGATTAAAATATCCGGTCGCCAGCGGTCGATGCAACCGGCTGGCATCTGCCCGCACGCACTCCACTGAACCGTCCAGCACCGACTCGATCTGTATGGCTTTGGCCTCAGCTGCCGGTCGCACCGCCTGCACAGACGCCTCAATCGCCGGAATCAGGGGCACCGAGCGCAGGTTGAGCAGCAGCTTGCCCTGGACAATCTGCGAAACGTCCAGCAGCGTCTCAATCAGCTGACTCTGCGACTGGGCGTTGCGCTCGATCGTCTCCAAGCCGCGAGCGGCGGTCTCCTCGTCAAATTTGCGCGTCCGCAACAGCTGAGCCCACCCGTAAATCGCATTCAGGGGCGTTCGCAGTTCGTGAGAGAGCGTCGCCAGAAACTCGTCCTTGAGCCGGTTCGCCTCGCCGAGCTCTTTCGTTTGCAGCTGCAGCTCTTCGATCAAGCGCGCTCGCTCCTGCGCCACAGCCACTTGACCGGCAATCGCTTCCATCGTCACTAGCTCATCCCACTCGAAGCTACACCGGCGGCGGCTGCCAAAACACAGCGCCCCAGTCAGCCGATCGTGGGCCCGCAGCGGGTAGCAAGCGTAAGCCCCCAGCCCCAAAGCCCGCAGCAGCTCCATTTTCTCACCGGCAGACTGCTGAATTTGCTCTGCAACCACCGGGCGCAGCTGAGCGATTGCCTTCTGGCTGGTGATATCATCGAGCTCCAACCTCTGTATGGCGCGAGCCACCGGCTCGGGCACGCCTCTCCTGAAAGCCAGCCGCCAGCCTTCCCCACCCTCACCCGTCAGGTAGTGGAAATACACCTCCCATTCCAGTTCCGATGACAGCTGCTCGAGCACGGTGGGGAGCAATTCTTCTGGCGAGTCGCTGAGCAGCAACTGACTGGCTGTTGAGGACAAAAGCTTCAGCCGCTGATTGCGCTTGTGCAGGTCTTCCTCAGCCCGCTTGCGCCCGGTGATATTCGACAAAATGCAAACCGAGCCGGTGAAATTTCCAAAGGTCTCGAACACCGGATCTGCAGTCAGCTTCAACCAGCCGCCGTCAATTTGTACCGAGAGCGCACTCTCGCCACAGCGTCTTTTCCACGCCCAAAACCGGAAGCGGGCCGGCACACCTGAACGAGTCGCTCACCAGTGAATAATAGGGGCGACCGAGGATTTCCCCCACCGGCAGGTTCAGCAGCTCCCCCATCGCCCTGTTGCACTGCAATATCTTTCCCTGGCGGTCGAGCAGGCAAATCCCGTCGCAAATGGCGTCAAAGGTTGTCTGCCACTGTTGGGCCGCAACCCGGGCCGCTTCCTCGGCTCGGCGCAGCCGCAGCAGGGAATGGATGGTGGCGATCAGTTCTGCCGGCTCTACCGGCTGCGTCAGGTAGCCGTCCGCACCTCCGTCCAGCCCGTGCACTTTGTTTTCACTCTTGACAAAACTGGCAGACAGGTGTATAATTGGTATTGATTTTGTTTCCGGGTCTGCTTTCAGCTGCCGGCATATTTCAAACCCGTTCATATCCGGGAGATCAATATCCAGAACAATCAAATCTGGCTGCTGTGCGGCTAGGCGGAGAGTTTCCAAGCCGGTGGCTGCTTCCACAACCTCGAATCCCGCCTTGCTGAGGATGCGGCTAATAATAGAGCGGTTGGCCTCGCTGTCGTCAGCAGTTAAAATCGTGACTCGCTGCTTCTCAACCATGAGATTTCTCCTGGCTCTGTTATCGATTTACTCCAGCTTTTTCCAAGGCTTCCTGAAGTTTTGCAAGTCCCACAGGCTGGGATATATTTTCCTTAGAAAGAACAGCCACACATGAGCGAGCTAAAAACTCTAATTCCTCTGCAGCGCTGTGAGGTGTTGACAATCACAGGAATTACTCGCGTTGCTGGGTGGGATTTGAGCTGGGAGATAACTTGATAGCCGCTCATTTCTGGCATAGCCAGATCCAGAAAGATGGCCTGCGGTTTTTCTTGGCGTGCTAGGGCGATTCCTTGCGAGCCGGTGCCAGCCTCAATTACTTGACCGCGCCAGTCAGCCAGCAGTCCTTTTAGCAAGTATCGAGAAATTTCGTCATCATCAATTATCAAAAATTTTTTCTTTTGCTTGTTTCGGGCGGTCAAGGTTTGTAACGTTTCCAAAAGCCAATCTGTTTAATTCGGCATAAAGCGCCACTACGCCGCGATTGGTGTCGTCCAGTTCTGTGTTGAGCAAGGTCAGCTCCTCCTGACGCCGGCGCAACTCGTCGAGGGTCCTGAGGAGCTCTCGGTTCTGCTGCTGTATCTCTTCGAGTGGGTTTTGACCGGCATGCTGCGCCAGGATCTTGGCAATTTCCGCCAGACGCCCGGGGGTGGCGGGTTGCGCCCAGGTAGGCAGGTACTTGGCCAGACTCACGGCGGTTCCCTTCCCCGCAGCGGATTCGATGTCGAACCGGTCCGCCAACCGGCGAGCACCGTCTATCCCCAGTCCCATGCCGGTGGGCGAGGTGTACTGCCTGTCGAGGATGGCCTTCAGGTTGGCAATTCCGGGCCCGCGATCAGAGATGCGGATCGCCAAGAGCTGAGCTGGAAAGCCGTTGAGGGGGCGAGCGGATCTCCCGATTTCTGCTTCCTCGACGACCGCAAATTCGACTTTGCCGCCATCGGCATACTGGAAGGCGTTGCGGGCGATTTCCGATACGGCGGTGGCGATGCGCGTTTGGTCTTGCGGGGAAAACCCCAGCTGGTTTGCGATCTGGCGCGAGCGCTGGCGGGCGAGCACCACATCGGTTTCCAAATCCACTTCGACGGTCAGGATGGAAATGTTCATGGTAATAGTTTTCCCTCCCGGGCGATTAAAACTGTTACGTCATCCCGTCCCCTTTTGAAATCCCGATATAAAACTCCGGCTATCAGGCAGGGGTGTTTGGCAGCCAAACCGGCATAGCGGTCGAGACGCCAATCAGTTGCTAACCCGTCGGAGTGCATCACTAAAAGCGCGTTTTCAGGCCACGGATAGACGAATTCTTGAATTTTGGCAATTTCATGGCCGATGGTGCCATTATGGGAAATTAAATTGCGAGAGCCTTCTGTAGTAATAATAGCGCCAGACATCGGAGAGGCGGCGGATAGCGCCCAAGCCGGTTCCCGCCCTCGCCGGCAGTGGAAAAGCCATCGTTGAGGCAGCGGCTGACACTGGCCATGCCCGGGCCCCGGCAATCCGCTCGCTCAAGTCGTCTTGCAGCGCCATTGCTAAGCGGTCGTGCATGTCCACCTGAATCGTCACGAGGAGGAACTCACCCATTTGCAGGATAGGAATGTGTTCCATCTAAGCGTCGTCCTTTAGAGAGTGTTTGTAAAGAAAAAGTGAGGGCTGCCAGAAACCGGGTTTCTTAGGAAGCAAAGAAACCCGGTTTCTCAACCGGGAAGTCACCCATTTGCAGGATAGGAATGTGTTCCATGTCAGCGTCCTCCCTTAAGTTTTCTCTGGGATTTTGACAATTTTTTGTCCGGTTCGCTGGAGGGCGATTGCGAAGGCGTCCGCCAAGGTGGCTTTGGTGGGGACATGGCTGAGATCCTGGGAATTTGTCCCCCTGTCAAAAGCCTGTCGCTAAGCGGGAGCGGTTGGGATAGGCGGGGAATGAGAAACCCGGTTTCTTAAAGAAACCGGGTTTCTGGCACTTCGCCCACCTGAAAAATGCTATAAAATTTAGTGATGTCAGCCGGCATTATAGAGTGTTTGTAAAGAAACGTGAAGTCACAAGAAACCGGGTGGCTTGTGGTGGGCCAGCCGGAAAACGAGCGCGAAGAAACCGGGTAACTTCGGCGAAACCCGGTTTCTGGACAGGTTTCTGGCCCCTCGCTGTCTTAACAATTACTTTATAAACCCGCTCTTACGGGTTGCCGGTGCAATCTGCTTTCTCGGCACTGTCTTCGGAAGCGTCTACCGGGACAAAGACATAACCACCTGTAGAGCATTTATCCCGCACTACTGTCAGCAGCTGTACACTCAGGTTTTTCCGTTCGCCGCCGTCAAAACTAATCGTCCCCGTAGCGCCGGTAGTTTCAAAATCGGGAGCCGATAAAGCTTGCCGCACGTCAGAACGGTTCGGTTGAGGTTTTTTTGCTTTTTCTAAAGCCGCTATCAGTGCGCGAGTGGCGTCATAGGCTGAAGCCGTGCGCCAGCTGACTCCTCCTCCCCACTTTTCTTTAGCGGCTTTGGGAAATTCTGGGTTAGGACTGTTGGAACTGTGCCAGTAAATAGCCGCCACCAAGCGGTTCGCCGCCTCTGGCCCTACAATTTTTAATATATCCGGATTGTAAAGGTTATCCCCTCCCATCATCCAATAACGTCCCTGATTGGTTTTAATCAAATCTAAGGTATTGTCAAAAGATTTTTGACTTTTCTGGCTGTCCGGAAATAAGACAAGCGCTGTCGCTCCTTTTTGCTGCGCCCGCTTTATGGCAGCACCGGCATTGAAGAAGGAGTCAGACAAATCAACCTCCTCTATTACTTGTCCGCCACTCGCCTGGAAGCTAATGCCAAATTGCTTCTGCAAATCTCTGCTGTAATTGCTCTGGGGATTGTAAAAAACTGCCGCTTTCTTCTGCTGGGCGCGGTTTGTCAGATAGCCAGCTAAAGCTGGGGCAGATACGGAATTATTGTGTGTGGTGCGAAAGAAAACGTGATTGGCCAGATCGCCGTAAGGTACAAGGTCTACTGAGGTGCTGGCTGGAGCAATCAAGACCAACTCGTGCTGCTGGTAGACAGGGATTGCTTCCAGAGTTGTGTCACTAGAAAAGTGACCGACAGTGGCTAAAATGTCGCCTTTCGACACCAGCACGTTTGCCATGTGTTTAGCTTTGGCAGGGTGATTGGCATCATCCGCAATCAGCACTTTCAAACCTGTGCCATTATTGTTTTGATCGCGATTGAACTCATCTTGGGCTTGGGCGACTCCCCGCAAAATTTCCCGCGCGTTGTCCGCGTTGTTGGTTATGGGTGCGACAACGGCGATCGTGTGAGCGTTTTCCCCCATCAGTCGGGCATTATTCAGGTAAATCAAAGTTTCGGGATCGCGCCGCGTCTTCCACGCCTCTTCTAGCAGCTTAATCGCTTGGCTGTAATTCCCAACAGCAAAGGCACTCACCCCGCCTTGCTTTGCCGGCACCTGAGCGTCTGGTATTAGGATTTCTTCCCCACAACTCAGATCGTCGCCTTGAGGAAAACTCCCGATCCCAATTTTGGAACACCCGCCCGGTTTAGTTATGTACCACCCGCCGGTTGCTGCTGCCAGTCCCAGCAGCAGCAGCGCCGCACTGCCGGCAAGCAGTTTGTAGTGAGGCGCACCCCTGTGTTCAACCTCTGTCTTCCGCTGCGGTTCAGGATCTATCGGCTTCGGTCGCTTCTTTTCAATATCTTTCAGAACCCGCAAAATTTCTTGCGTATTTTGAGGCCGATTTTTAATCTCCGGAGACATCAGTTTATCGATAAAATCGGCTATATTCCGAGATAGTTTGGGCGCTTTGTCTCGCCAGTTTATCTTGTTTGGGTTTGACTTCTTTCCCAGATTTTTCGGTTCTTCCCCCGTTAGGAGGTAGACAAAGGTGCGCCCGACGGAAAAGAAATCGGATTGCGGAACGGGTTTTCTGTCTTCTTGCTCGGGCGCGGTGTACCCCACTGAAAGAACTTTCGTGACCTCTTGCCGGCGAATGACTGTCTCCGTAACCTCTCTGACTGCACCAAAGTCAATCAGCACCAGTTCGCCACTGCCTTCCCGAACCATGATGTTGGAAGGCTTGATATCCCGGTGGATAATATTTTTTTGATGCACCTGTTCCAAAATCAGGGCTAGCTGTCGGAGCCAGTCTATGGCTTGTTCTTCGGTAATTGGCCCGTGCGACCTCACCCACTCCTGCAAATTATGCCCCGCTATTTTATCCATGACCAAGCAGTGCAGTCTCTCGGTTGCATCGGGAGGTGAGAAAATGAAGTATTCATGAAATCTGGCAACTTTTGGATCCCTCAGCTTCTGTAAAACTTGCGCCTCGCGTTTAAAGAGGGTTATCAAATAATGATCAGTTTCGGGATTGTCTGAACTGCTGTCGCGCAGAACCTTCATAACTTGCGGTTCAGGCCGGTCTCTATGCTTGACTTCAAATATCTCCGCATTGTGGCCATTGAAGTTGCACAGTGGCCTGACTAGCTCATATCCGTGCTGACTTCTGAGCAATTCATAGTGACAGGACTCTCCGCACTCCGAAGGGTTCGGATTGTCGCGGTTCCGGCACTGAGGGTTGATACAATAGTTCATATTATGATGTTACCTTTTATTAAGGGTTGGAATGGTCGCAAGATCGGTAATTGCTGGCCGATCAAAAAATATTAAGCGCTTTAAAGGTTTTTGAGTAGCCCCCTTGCCCCCCAAAAAAAAGGGGGGGCAAGATAAGCCCTCGTGACAGTGCAGTTCCCACACGGAGACTGCCTCTTGGGGGATCTGATTTTCTTTACAAACACGCGCTTACTGTTTTGGCCTCAGCGCCGGTGCGTGTGCTGGCGAAATTCTCCCACAGGTGGCTTGATATCCAGTCCGGTTATCGGAAAGGATAAGAGATCGGAATTGTCAGCCGGTGCTGATAGTATCTAATGTTACCACACACCGGCGCTGCGTGGCAAGCCCTTTGGTCTCCCCTGGAATTCCACCGCTGTGGGAGCGGGCTTTCGCGCCCGCCGGCAACAGTCGGGGCGCACGCCCGGAACCACATTTTCCCAGTTAAGCTGGGAAAGCACCCGCATTAATCGGGCGCTGGATTAAACCGGCTCCCTACTGGCCACCCTTTTTTCTCTCTGACTTGCTTAATTTTGGCGAGTCCCTTTTTAGAAGCTCTGATCCCGGTCGTCTGCTTACACCTTTACCGGGCAACTGTCAAGAGCAATTTAAAAGCATCGCGGCAGCGAGCTAGAACTTCTCCAGTCAAACTGGGGCAAATGAAAGATGGTAGAGATATAGTAAAGCTTGAAGGTTTCGAGAACCCGGTTTGTCTAACAAAGCGGGGTGCTATAACCGCTGCTGTTACCCCCTGATGAGGAGTTTCTGATGATCCAGCCAGCTATCCAAGCTCGCCCGCTGTGGGAGCGCATCCCCCTTTACTTGCAGATTGTAATGGCCCTGATTCTGGCAGTGGGATTCGGGATTTTGCTGGGTGCCGGTCAGCCCCGCCCGGAAAATGTCGCCCTGATTAACAACCTGGCAATTCCCTCCAACGTGGTGCTGAAAGCTCTTCGCGCCCTTGCCACACCGCTGATTTTGCTGGCGGTGCTGCACTCCTTTTTGACCGCCCCGGGAACAGCGGGCAGCCGGCTGGCTGGTCTTCTGCTGACAAATACGACAGTTGCTATTATAATAGGTATTTTGGTTGCGAATGTCGTGCAACCAGGCCGCTGGGGTGCCATCTCTTTACCGTCGGCTCCATCTGAAATCAGCCCGCTCGATCCCTGGAAACTGTTTCAGGATCTGGTGCCAGATGCGGTGCTCAAGCCTCTGGTTGACAACAATGTGATCCAGCTGATTTTACTCGCTCTCGCTTTTGGGATTGCCCTGCGCGGGTTGAAAGCGGAGCAAATTGCTCAGGGCAAGACAGACTACAGGGCAATTGAGCAGGGAATCTCGATGTTGTTTGAGGCGGTGATTCGCATTTTGCACTGGGTTATCGTCCTAGTTCCCCTGGCAGTTTTTGGAATTGTTGCCAAAACGATTGCCCTGCAAGGTTTCACGCCGTTTAAATCCCTGGCTGCGTTCGTGCTGACGGTGCTGGTGGCGCTGTTTTTGCAGGTTTGCTATTACCTGCTGCGGGTGAAGTTCGGCTCTTGGGTGAGTCCGCAACGCTTACTAACTGGCTGTTCGGATGCGCTGCTGATGGCTTTTTCTACTTCTTCCTCAATAGCGGCGATGCCGGTGACTTATGAAGCTTTGCAGGAAAAAGTCGGTTTGCGGGAATCTTCTGCTTCTCTGGGGGCGCTAGTCGGCAGCAATTTCAACCATGACGGCACTGCTCTTTATGAGGCGATGTCTGCCCTATTTGTGGCCCAAGTTATTGGGGTCAATCTTTCCCTCCCGCAGCAGGTGACAGTGGTGCTGACGTCTATTTTGGCCTCCGTGGGTGCGGCGGGGATTCCTGAGGCGGGGTTGGTGACCATGACGCTGGTGTTCTCGGCGGTTGGTTTGCCGGTGGAGTATATCGTTTTGCTGATCGCTGTGGACTGGTTTCTCGACCGGTGCCGCACTGCTATTAATGTGATGGGTGACATGACGGTTAGTTGCTTGCTGGATGGCAAGGATCGCCCGAAGGAGGTAGAATGATAAAATCGCTGTTAGCAGTATCGCTATTTAATTCCTGGAAAATGGACAAGGGACAGGCGAGACGCCTGTCCTACGAGATCAATCCGTGCCCCTCGTTCCCACCCTTAGGCTGGGAACGCCACTCGGTCGGCTCTGCCGACTTTGAAGGGGAAAGCAGCATTATTAGCGTAACAGCTTAGTGCTATACTAGCAAGAGGGTGAATTTTTTCCAGTCTTTTGGATAGAAAGCACTACCACCACTGTGTGCCCGGTTCCCCTTTGAATGGCCCAACAATTTCGCTCGTAATCCAGCCCCCATAGAAATTACCTGGCTGTGGCAATACTTTCTCGCCCTCTACATAGCAGGCATCCATTAGCCCCGGATAAAAACTGACGCAGTTCTTTATAGCTGAGAAGGAGGGAACAGGATTGGGATAAGACCACGCTGCATTTTCCGCTTGCTTGTCACCGACTTTTACTGTATAGTACGAACCCCCTCCTTTCCACTCACACCAAGTTTCCCGCTGTGTCTTTAGCAGAGTGCCCGGCTTGATGTCCTCAAAAGGAATATAGTAGGCGGGAGGATGGCTTGTTTCCAGCACTCGCTTGGCCCGATGGGTATCTGCAATAATCTCCCCGTTAAAAATTACTTGGATATGCTTGGTCACTTCCTCCACACGAGGGGGACGGGGGTAATCCCAAACTGATTCTTGCCCAGGCCCTGGGGGTATGCGTTTTGGTTTCACTGTTAACTACCTCCTGTTAAAATCGATAATACAAGACCGGCAGGCTTCCGCGCAACAGCAGCAGCAGCACCGGCGGCGGAAGTCCACCGGCACGTCGGAAAATGCCCTAATATTGGCTTGACTCCCACCGACAAGCCGGTCAAGCCTATGTCTTTTCCTCCCATCACCGTAACCGTGAAACTGTTCGCCATCTATCAAGAAGTGTTTGGCGTACCTGAACTGGTGCTGGAATTGCCCACCGGCACCCCCGTTTCTGCTGTCCTCGACCGTCTGTACTCGGAACATCCAGAACTCGAACAGTGGCGCAACATCACCCGCTTTGGCGTTAACCTCGACTTCGCAGATCCAGACACGGTTCTGCAAAACGGCGACGAGGTGGTGCTCATCCCCCCTGTCAGCGGCGGCTAAAGGAAAGGGCAAGCGGGGACGCTCTCTTGCAGAACGCGCCGATCTCGTCTTGTGTTCAGGACAGGGGGAACTTGGGGATTGTTTTCCCAGCGCCCAATCCCCAGCGCCCAATCCCCAGCGCCCAATCCCCAGCGCCCCATTCCCAGCGCCCCATTCCCAGCGCCCGCAGGAAACCCGACAAAATTTATCGGGTATAGTTGACGCACTCTTGACGCTGTGATACTATCGGTTGAGAATCAAAAAAGATCACTCCCCAGACCGCACAGCCCCCCACCAGAGGATTGACCCATGACCCAGGCGACTCAAGTGCACGCACCCGGAACCCAAACCACCGCTGCCACCTTCACCTCCCTGATCTGTAAGGAATGTGGCGCGGAGTACGAACCGAAAGCGAGCCACGTTTGCGAGTTCTGTTTTGGCCCGCTGGAATTGGGCTACGACTACGACGCCCTGCGCCGGCACGTCACGCGCGAAAGCATCTCTGCCGGTCCGAACTCCATCTGGCGCTACCGTCCTTTCCTGCCGGTGGCCACGGACAGCCCCATCGATGTGGGCACCGGCATGACGCCCTTGGTTCGCTCTCACCGGCTGGCTCGTCGCCTGGGCCTGAAGAAGCTTTACATTAAGAACGATGCGGTGAACATGCCCACCCTCAGCTTCAAGGATCGGGTGGTGTCAGTCGCCCTCACCCGCGCCAAAGAGCTCGGCTTCACCACCGTCTCCTGCGCCAGCACCGGCAACCTGGCCAACTCCACCGCCGCCATCGCCGCCCATGCCGGTTTGGACTGTTGCGTCTTCATCCCCGCCGACTTGGAAGCAGGCAAAGTCCTGGGCACCCTGATCTACAGCCCCACCGTGATCGCAGTCCAGGGGAACTACGACCAAGTAAACCGCCTCTGCTGCGAAGTCGCCAACACCCACGGCTGGGGATTTGTCAATATCAACCTGCGCCCCTACTATTCCGAAGGCTCCAAAACCCTGGGCTACGAAGTCGCAGAACAGCTGGGCTGGCAGCTTCCCGACCACATTGTCGCACCCCTGGCCTCCGGCTCCCTGTTCACAAAAATTTACAAAGGGTTTCAAGAATTTATTAAAGTCGGGCTGGTGGACGAGAAAAATGTCCGCTTCAGCGGCGCGCAAGCAGACGGGTGCTCCCCGATCGCCGCAGCCTTCCGGGAAGGGCGGGACTTCGTGATGCCGGTGAAACCGAACACCATTGCCAAATCGATTGCCATTGGCAACCCCGCAGACGGCATCTACGCTCTGGATGTGGCGCGGAAAACCGGCGGCAATATTGAATCCGTCTGCGATGCGGAAATTATTGAAGGCATGAAACTGCTGGCAGAAACCGAAGGCATCTTCACCGAAACAGCCGGTGGCACCACGATCGCCGTGCTCAAGAAACTGGTAGAATCTGGCAAGATTGACCCCGAAGAAAGCACTGTCGTCTACATCACCGGCAATGGGCTGAAAACTCAAGAAGCCGTGCACGGCTATATCGGCGAACCGCTCACCATTGAGCCGAAGCTGGACAGTTTTGAGCGTGCCCTGGATCGCTCCCGCACCCTCGACCGGCTGGAATGGCAGCAAGTATTGGTTTAATTTTGAATTTTTAACCGCAGATGCACGCAGATAAACGCAGATAGGTATTTAGGGATATTTATCATGGGCTTGCAGTTCTGCGGTTGCTGACTGATAATCACTGACAAGTTGATACGCGACATCTAACTATGGCCGTAAAAGTTTTGATTCCCACTCCCCTGCAAAAATTCACCAACAATCAAGCCACTGTGGAGTGTTACAGCAGCAGTGTGGCGGAATTGCTGGACACTCTGGAGCAGCTCTATCCCGACACCAAAGGTCGTCTGCGCGATGAAAAAGGAGAGCCACGCCGGTTTTTGAACATTTACGTCAATAGCGAAGACATCCGCTTCTTGGACGGGACGAAGACGCCGCTGCAAGAGGGCGATGAAGTCAGCATTGTGCCGGCGGTTGCCGGTGGCTAGCGACACGGGCGTCTATTATAAACATAAGGGCAGCTACGCCCTCGCTCGCTAGCTGAGGCAGCGAGCCGTTGTGAAAATACCGACAAGGATTGACTGGAACGATGGCAGAAGAAACAGCGACTAACCCTAATTCCGGAGAAGAGCAGGCTGAGAAACCGGCATCCGCCAAGCCGGCAGCCAAAAAGCCGGCTGAAACAGCTGGGGGTGAGGAAGCTCCAGCCAAGGCGGCTAAAAAGGAAAAGGCACCGGCTGTTGAAGACAAGCCGTTTGCTGAGTTTATCAATCAAGACTACCTGCCGGCACTGAAAAATGCCCTAGCCAAGCAGGGGGTTTCCGATGTCGAGCTGGGTTTGTCAAAGCAAAAGATTCCCGTTGCTGGCTTGAATTCCGCTGAGGAGTGCTGGCAAGTGATTGGGCGCTGGAATGGTGGGAAGCGCCAATTCTCTATTTATTTCCCTAAAGGGGAAATAAGCGGGCCAAGAGCGTTTTCCTGTTCTGACAGTGGCAGCAAACCGAGTACGATTGAGCCGTTTTTGATTGACGAGCGCAAGATTACCCTCGACTTGCTGGTGTTTGGCGTCGTGCAGCGCCTGAACGCTCAAAAGTGGCTGGCGAGAAATTAAGGAGTTAGGGGCACACTCGCATTGGGGCAGTGTGCATTGCCCCTTTCTAAAGTTCATTAAAGCGATAGAATATTACGCCGGTTATGTAATCGTTTTCAACACTTACATAACCGATTTTTACTAGCTCCTTCAAAACTTCTTCTACCTCGACAAAGCTGGCTTCTGTATCGCTCACCGCTTGGGTGACAGAAATTTTGCCCCCTCTGGCTTCAGCCGCTTTGACGAGTTTGACCGCCAGCTTGTCTTTGGCTGGCTGGATAACGGTTTCTGCGATTGAGGATTGGCTCAGGGGCACGCCGTTGGCAGATACTCCCAGTTTGGCTCTCAGTTTCAAATCGTGTTCCTCAACCATACTGGGAATAATAAATAGATCCACGAACTGCCCAATACCAAAAATACCCCAAGTAAACAGCCACAGCAGCCCTGTCCCAATTTTTCCATTTACCAAAAAACAATTCCGGAGAGTTATCCTGGTAAGCCTGGTGATGGCATCGTTGTCAGCAACGGTTACCGCGCTGTTTGGTTTTTTTCTTTCTATCGGAGGAGATTATGGTGCCGATACACTTCAGCAACATAAATTCAGTGGGGTAGCGCTAAGCATTTTCGCCTTCTTCCTGCTGGTTTGGTACAATGCCATGAAGAAGAATGAGGTTGTATTTTACAGCGCAACAATATTCACGATCGTGTTACTGGTGTTCGCAGGCCATACCGGATCCGTGTTGACGCACGGAGAAAATTTTGTGTTCGAGCCGGTTTCCAACAGGTCAAAAGAAATGCTGACCGTGGAGAAT
>JALOOK010000027.1 GCA_025454445.1 Oscillatoria sp. Prado101
CCGGGCATCGTCACTTCATCGCTGCCAAAAAAGTCAATAAATTCCCGGTGATATCGCTCCACCGACTCCCAGGCTTCCTCCAGCAAGTCTGGGGCGTCGCTGTAAAGGTGGTTCTTGTACTGAGTTTTAAAATTGCCAATCGCCACAGCCAGTTTCGGTTTGCCCAAATTCCCCAGTGGCGAATAAGCGCCAGAAAACATCCAATAAATGTTGCTCACCGGCACAATGCGCGTCAGGAAAATATCCCCCTGCTTAAACTTCCCTATCTCCTCCGGGCTGACAGCGGGATTGGGTTTGACAGTGTAGTGCTTGGCGGTTAGCCAGTTCATTAACTCAAAGCCATCCGGCAGAATTTGGGTGACGGCAAATAAGCCGGTGAAGCTGCGCTGCCAGCTGAGCAGTAAATTGCGGTCGGTTTCTGACAGAGAAGGACGGTTTTCTACATAGAGTTCCAGAGGCGTCTTCTCCCCGACTTTCCCTTCTGTCAGAAAGCTGTCAATCACCATATCCCTCTGAGTCATGTCATAGCGATCTTTGCTGGTGTGCTGGGCGACATAAGCCTCCAGCGCTACCGCCAATTCTCCCTCCGCCTCCAGCACGAACTCAATTAAATCTTGTTTTAGTTCCCCGGCTCGCGATCTTATGGCATCCACAAGTTTTTCTCCATGTTATAATATTATAGCTTAAATGTTTTGGCAGTTCCGCAAATTGGTTGGTAAATTAAACATTTAGGCTAGGGCGCGTTTAGGGAGTCGCACCGGCTTCTCGCTCTCGCCGGTGCTTGGCATCTTTTTCAAACCAGGCTACCACTTGCTGAACGGTGAGCGTTTCAATTGGCGCACTGGTTTCTTGGGCAATCTGCTTTAAGGGCTTCAACGAGGACAGCACAAGTTGAGTGAAAAAGCTTTCAAAGCCGGTGTCAATATCTCTGTCACGCTTTACGCTCTGATCGTTTTCTATCCAAGCCCTCACCTGTGCCGGTGTCACCTCTTCTAGAGCGCCACCTGTATTCCCAGCAATCTCCTTAAGCGACCTCAAGGCATAAATTGCCAGCCGAGTGGAAAACTTCTCGCGGGAAGACATGAGGGCTTTGTCCACCTCAGCGGCTTCTTCCAGGGTTAAAAATTGCGGGGCGGGTTGCTGGTGTTCAGTCATGATAAATTAGGTTAATTAGCTTAATTATATTTGGTAAATGCCGGTACGGGGCAGCGCTCTCTTGCAGACAAGAGGGTTTGTCGCGTTTAGCGGGCGCGTCTGTCGGGCGCAGAAGGCGAGAAGCAGGTTTCACGGACACAAGAAACCGGGTTTCTGAAAGAAACCCGGTTTCTGGACATAACCATTACTTTATCAACACCCTCTAACACCTAACACCTAAAACCTAACACCTGACACCTGTCACGCAGATTTTTCCTCTGCGTGAGGCTCAATCAAATAGCCGCAGCGGTGTTCGCCGTTAATAATCCAGTGCGTCCGCTCTACGGTGCAGTCGTGCAGCGCCGCCGCAAACATTTCCAGCTCGTGGTCGCAAACCCTGGGGAAAGACTCGGCAATCTGGGAAATCACACAGTTGTGTTCGGCAATCATAAACCTCGGGCCTGCTTGGCCGCTGCCACCGTCAGGCTCCAGGGGATACCATTCCGCCATGTACCCCTCAGCTCGGCGCAGCTCCACCAACTTGGCCACCCGCTCTGGCAAAGGCCCATTTCCCAGTAGCTCGCGGTATTCCATCGCCTTGCGCTCCCACTGCTTGCGCAGGATGGAGCTCATTTGGTCGCGCCCTACGGTTTCCGTCAGGGTGTCCAGCAGAGAAACCGCAAACTCGTGATAGCGATTGGGGAAGCGCTCTCGCCCCTGACTGGTTAGCTCGTACACATGCTGGGGGCGTCCCATGCCGGTCTGAACCGTTTTATAGCGGATCAGCTCCTCCGCCTCCAAGTCTTTGAGGTGGCGGCGAATCGCCTGCGGGCTAATGTCCAGGGATTCCGCTAATTCCTGGGCGGTTGCTTGACCCTGCTTGAGCAGATATTGCAGAATGTCTTGTTTAGTGGAAGGTTGCTGAGTGGTGGCCATCGTCTTCCCGGAGTGAGCCAAAAAGCGCAAAAAATTTATTTCGGACTTTGACAACATGCTGGTTGCTAAAGTAGCCTACAATAGAGGTAAGGCAACAAGCGCGTTGTTTTACTTATTGTAGACGCAATTTAGCTGGCTCTCCCATCCTGCCCAATGACTGCATCCTACCGCCCCACACAGCCCCGAGAACCACCGAAGCCCGGGGGCACTTCGCCCCAGGCCAGGGCGGAAGCGCACAGGCACCGACTGAGGATTACAGCTACTGTCCCCATCGGGGCTGAGCGGTGCTCAGTGCCACTGGCTCCTGTTGTTGACGCCAGAGCATGAGTGGGCCTGTGAAAAGCGGGAAATCTGGTGTGAGCAAATTCCAGCCCCCAGCAACCAGTGCACCCCCAACCCTGGCCAAAGTCTGTACGCCGGCGCACAGACTTGCAACATTCAGGCTATTCTTGAGAATCAGAGGGTAACGGCTGTCGCAGATGCCGGTTTCCACCTTTAGAGAGAGAGAACACACACACCGATGAGCGCAACAGTTAAGACCTTAGTCAATCAGCCATACAAGTACGGCTTTGTCACCCAGATTGAAGCCGACACCATCCCTCGCGGGTTGAATGAGGACATCATCCGCTTGATTTCTTTCAAGAAAAACGAGCCGGAGTTCATGCTGGAATTCCGCCTGCGAGCCTACCGGCAGTGGCTGAAGATGACAGAGCCGAGCTGGGCGCACGTTAACTATCCGCAAATTAATTACCAGGATATAATTTACTACTCGGCGCCGAAGCAGAAGAAGGAAAAGCTCAACAGCCTGGACGAAGTTGACCCAGCGCTGCTGGAAACCTTCGAGAAACTGGGGATTCCGCTCTCCGAGCAGAAGCGTCTCTCCAATGTGGCGGTGGACGCTATCTTCGACAGCGTATCGGTGGCCACCACCTTTAAAGAAAAGCTGGCCAAAGAAGGGGTGATCTTCTGCTCTATCTCGGAAGCGCTGCTGGAACACCCAGACTTGGTGCAGAAGTACCTGGGCAGTGTGGTGCCGGTGAGCGACAATTATTTTGCCGCCCTCAACTCAGCGGTGTTCAGCGATGGCTCCTTCGTGTACATCCCCAAAGGCGTCAAGTGCCCGATGGATCTGTCCACCTACTTCCGGATTAACACCGGCGACAGTGGCCAGTTCGAGCGCACCCTAATTGTAGCGGACGAGGGCAGCTCCGTCACTTACCTGGAAGGCTGCACGGCCCCGATGTTCGACACCAACCAGCTGCACGCCGCTGTGGTAGAATTAGTTGCCCTGGACAACGCGGAGATTAAATACTCCACGGTGCAGAACTGGTACGCGGGCGACGAAAGGGGCAAAGGTGGCATTTACAACTTTGTCACCAAGCGGGGGCTGTGCCAGGGAGTCAACTCCAAGATTTCTTGGACTCAGGTGGAAACCGGCTCCGCTATTACCTGGAAGTATCCCAGCTGCGTGCTGGTGGGAGATAATTCGGTGGGCGAGTTCTACTCGGTTGCCTTGACTAACAACTACCAGCAAGCTGACACCGGCACCAAAATGGTGCATGTGGGCAAGAACACGCGGAGCACGATTATTTCTAAGGGGATTTCTGCTGGGCACTCTAAGAATAGCTATCGCGGCTTGGTGAAAATTGGGCCAAAGGCTGCCGGTGCTCGCAACTATTCGCAGTGCGATTCTATGCTGATTGGGGATAGCGCCCAGGCGAACACTTTCCCGTACATCCAGGTGCAAAATAACACCGGCAAGGTGGAGCATGAGGCTTCTACCTCTAAAATTGGGGAAGACCAGCTGTTCTATTTCCAGCAGCGGGGGATTTCGGCAGAGGATGCTGTGTCGATGATTATCAGCGGGTTCTGCAAGGATGTGTTTAATAAATTGCCAATGGAGTTTGCTGTGGAAGCTGACCGGTTGCTAAGTTTGAAGTTGGAAGGGACGGTTGGTTAAAATGGAACCGCAGATAAACGCAAACGCACGCAAATATATCTGCGTTTATCTGCGTTTATCTGCGGTTAAAATTGAACCGCCAAGACGCCATAGACGCGCCAGCGCGGCTTCTCGAAGAGTAGGACGCCAAGGAAGAGGATAAAGAGAGAGATGATTGTTGAGAATGGTGAGGTGATTCTGTCTGTCCGCGATTTGAGAGCGGAGGTGGATGGAGTTGAGATTTTGAAGGGGTTGAACCTGGAGATTAAGGCGGGGGAAATCCATGCTATAATGGGGCCGAATGGATCGGGAAAGAGTACGTTTTCTAAGGTGTTGGCGGGACATCCTGACTACACGGTGACGGGCGGTGAGGTTATTTTTCGGGGGGGGAATATACTGGAAATGGCGGCGGAGGAAAGGGCGAGAGCTGGGGTGTTTCTGGCTTTCCAATATCCGCTGGAAATTCCGGGGGTGACGAATCTGGACTTTTTGCGGGTGGCGTACAATTCGCACCGCAAGCATAAGGGGCTGGAGGAGTTGGATGCGCTGGATTTTGATGATTTGATCCAGGAGAAGTTGGAAGTTGTTAAGATGAATCCGGCTTTTTTGAGTCGGAGTGTGAATGAGGGGTTTTCGGGCGGCGAGAAGAAGCGGAATGAGATCCTGCAAATGGCGCTGCTGGAGCCGAAGTTGGCGATTTTGGATGAGACGGATTCGGGGCTGGATATTGATGCGCTGAGGATTGTGGCGAATGGGGTGAATCAGCTGGCGAGCGCTGAGAATGCGATGCTGGTGATTACGCACTATCAGCGGTTGCTGAATTATATTGTGCCGGATTATGTGCATGTGATGGAAGCTGGGCGAATTGTGACGACCGGCACTAAGGAACTGGCGCTGGAGCTGGAAGCGCGGGGTTATGAGTGGGTGCGTGAAGAGGAAGCTGCTGAGGTGGGTGCGCGATGAGTGTTGAGGTTGTTGGGAAGGATTTGAAGTTGGTTTCTGCTGACAGGGAGGCTTATTTTGCCCGACTGTTGCAGCGGGTTAACCAGCGGGTTTCGCAGGGGGATGAAAAGTGGGAGTGGCTGCAGGAGTTGCGCTCGCGGGCGGCTGCTTTGGCGAGTGAGGGGGCTTTACCTTCGACGCGGGATGAGGAGTGGCGGTTTACTGATGTTTCGGAGCTGCTGCGGCTGAATTTGCAGGCGGCTGAGCCGGTGGATGTGCCGGTTGAGTCGGTGGCGGCGCTGAGTTTGCCAGAGGCGGCGCAGAGCCGGCTGGTGTTTGTGAATGGGGTTTTTGCGCCGCACCTGTCGGAGGTGGCGGCTTTGCCAGCGGGGGTGCTGGCGGGCAATTTGCTGGGTGGTGAGTTGCCGGTGGGAATTGAGGAGTATTTGGGGAAGCAGTCTGGTGGTGAGGAGGTGTTTGCGGCTCTTAATACTGCCGGTTTGACGGATGCGGCGGTGGTGTGGGTGCCGAAGAATGTGGCGGTGGCTGCGCCTATTCATTTGCTGTTTGTGGGGGCTGCCGGTGCGGAGTCTTTTATTGTGCAGCCGCGCTGTTTGGTGGTGGCGGAACACGGCAGTTCGGTGACGCTGGTTGAGCATTACGCGACTGTGGGGATGGGGTGTCCTGATAAGCCGGCGGCTCGCCCTTATTTTACGAATGCGGTGACGGAAATTTGGGCTGGGGAAAATGCTGAAGTGACTCACATTCGGGTTCAGCGGGAAGGGGCTGAGGGGTTTCACGTTAGCAGGGGTGCGGTGGCGCAAGCCCGCAATAGTCGCTATAGTTGCTATGCTGTCAGTTTGGGGGCTAAACTGTCGCGGCACAATTTGGAGGTTTTTCAAACTGGTGAGGGAACGGAAACGACGCTCAACGGTTTGACGATGATTGTCGGGGAACAGGTGGCTGACACTCACAGTGTTATTGCGCTCAATCACCCGCACGGGAGGAGCCGGCAATTGCACAAGTGCATTGTGGATGACCGCGCTCATTCGGTGTTTAATGGCAAGGTGTTTGTGCCGAAGGCGGCGCAACTTACTGATGCGGCTCAGCTGAGCCGGAATTTGCTGCTGTCGTCTAAGGCGCGTGTGGATACAAAGCCGCAGCTGGAAATTACGGCGGATAATGTGAAGTGCTCTCACGGGGCTACGGTGAGTCAGTTGGATGCTGAGGAAGTGTTCTACCTGCAAAGTCGCGGGTTAAGTGCAGCTGACGCTCGCAATCTGCTGATTGATTCGTTTGCCGGTGAGGTGATCGGTCAAATTCCGGTATATTCGCTGCGGAAGATGCTGTCGCGGTGTGTTGGTTGCCGGATGGACAGTTGGGAGTAGCTGAAAACAAGGGAACCCCACTTCCCAACCCCCTCCCCGTTAACGGGGAGGGGGAGAAAAAATCCTTCCCTCGTGCCGACCGAAAGGCTCTGCCTTCCGTCCTCAGCTGGGGAACTGGCGAGGGAAAAGATATAGAAAAAACGTTCTCAGGCTCCGCCTGTAAATGAGAGATTCCAATCCAAAGTTGTAAAAATGACCTTGCTAACTCAAGAAAAAACTCTGGCTGCTAAAGTTCGCCCTGATTTCCCGATTTTGCTGCAGGAAGTTAACGGGCACCGTTTGGTTTATTTGGACAATGCCGCTACGTCCCAAAAGCCTTTGCAGGTGTTGGAAACGCTGCGGGAATATTACGAGGTTTATAATTCTAATGTGCACCGGGGCGTTCACACTCTCAGTGCGCGGGCGACTTCTGCTTATGAGGAGGCGCGGGAAAAAGTTAGCCGGTTTGTGAATGCGGCTACCCATCAGGAGATTGTCTACACGCGCAATGCGAGTGAGGCGATTAATTTGGTTGCCTACTCTTGGGGGTTGAGCAATTTGCAGCGCGGGGATGAGGTGATTCTGTCGGTGATGGAACACCACAGCAATTTGGTGCCCTGGCAAATTGTGGCGCAAAAGACGGGTGCGGTGCTGAAGTTTGTTGAGCTGACGGAAACGCAGGAGTTCAATCTGGAGCAGTTTAAATCGCTGCTTTCGGATAAAACGAAGTTGGTGTCTGTGGTTCATGTTTCTAATACTTTGGGCTGCATTAATCCGGTGCGGGAGATTGCGGAACTGGCGCACAAGTATGGGGCGAAGGTGTTAATTGATGCCTGCCAGAGTGTGCCGCACATGGGGATTGACGTGCGGGCGATTGACTGCGACTGGCTGGTGGCTTCTGGGCACAAGATGTGCGCTCCCACCGGTATAGGGTTCCTGTACGGGAAGTTGGATGTGCTGCGCTCGATGCCTCCGTTTTTGGGCGGCGGCGAGATGATTGCGGATGTGTTTTTGGAATATTCTACTTATGCGGATGTGCCGGCAAAGTTTGAGGCGGGCACGCCGGCAATTGCGGAGGCAATCGCGCTGGGGGCGGCGGTGGATTATCTGATGCAAATAGGCATGGATAAAATCGAAGCCTATGAGCACGAGCTGACGGCTTATTTGTTTGAGCAGTTGCGGAAAATTCCTCAAGTTAAGGTGTACGGACCGCAACCGGCTGCGGATGGCACCGGCAGGGCGGCGCTGGCGGCGTTTACTGCGGGTGAGGTGCACCCGCACGATTTGTCTACGATTTTGGATCAGGCGGGGGTGGCGATTCGTGCGGGTCACCACTGCACGCAACCGCTGCACCGGTATTTGGGCGCTCAGTCTACGGCGCGGGCGAGTTTGTATTTTTACAATACTCGTGAGGAGGTTGATGTGTTTATTGGGGCGCTGAAGGAGGCGATTGAGTTTTTTGCCGGTATTTTTGGGTGAGCTTCTGTTGGCGAATTGATAGGGGGTTTAATAATGAACCGCTAAGGACGCCAAGGACGCCAAGAGTAAGTAGGGTGCGTTCCCCCCCTAGGGAATGCACCCTACTGCTGTCCGTTCAAATCGATGCTACCGGCAGCGGGGAGTGAGTGCTGCAACCGCAATCCTAAAATAATCCAGCCTTCTAATACTTCTTGTAACAATTCCCGACAGGCTTCCAGTCTTTCTGCATTGGCATATACCCCCTGAAACTCTGGGATTTCTCCGTAAAAAGTACCGTCTTCCAGCAACTGATAGGTGGCGCATGCGCATGGCCGCTTGAATGTAATTTGTTAGCATTTTGATTCCTTTGTTAACAGTCGATCAAGACGAGCCTAAACTCGGTCTAGTTGTGCGGTCATGGTGTTTATGCTGTAACTGCTGAGATTTTACCGCGTTCAGACCGGCTCGCAACCCAACTCGACAAGCCGCCGGCAACAGCACCCCCAACTCACCCCCGGCGGGAGCAACAAAACTCAATATCCCCATTCATCAAATTTCGGTAGAATAGGATTGCCGATTAATAGCGCGGGCCAGATGTCCGCCCCAGACGCGATGGGAGCATCCCATTTTTGCAAAGATTGTCACCCTCACCCCCCCTTCCCCCCCTCTCCCAGGTCGGGAGAGGGGGGAAAGAATCAAGAATTCACCCCTCACCCCAAAGTGGGAGAGGGGTTGGGGGTGAGGGGAGTACAAAAATAGGATGCTCCCCACGCGATTGCACTCCTTCGGACTACCCATGACTCAAAATACCGATTTTCTCAGCCAACTCAATCCCTCCCAGCGTCAAGCTGTCGAGCATTTCTGCGGTCCCTTGCTTGTGGTTGCTGGGGCCGGCTCCGGCAAAACCCGGGCCTTAACCTACCGGGTGGCCAACCTGATTCGCACCCACCGCGTCGATCCAGAAAATATCCTCGCTGTCACCTTTACTAATAAGGCGGCGCGGGAAATGAAAGATAGAATTGAAAAGCTGTTCGCCGGACAAATCGCTTTGGAAAAATATGGCAAATCCTTGGATGCGCTAGCAGAGGACATGCAGACAAAACTGCGATCTCGCGTCTACAAAACTATTATCAAACCCCTGTGGGTGGGCACTTTCCACAGTCTCTGCGCCCGCATCCTCCGCTACGATATTGAGAAATACCAGGACGAAAGAGGTCGCCGGTGGAAAAGCAATTTTTCTATCCTTGACGAAGATGATGTCCAGAAAATCATTAAAGATATAATCGTCAACCAGATGAACGAGGACAGCAAAAAGTTTGAGCCGCGTTCCGTGCGAGCCGCGATTAGCAGCGCCAAAAACAAGGGCTGGACTCCCCGCGATTTCGAGCGGGATCAGCCGAATTTTCGGGGGAAGGTTATTGCTGAAGTTTACAGCCACTATCAAAACGCCCTCGCGGCGAATAATGCTCTCGACTTCGATGAGCTGATCAGAGTGCCGGTTGAGCTGTTTAAGCAAAACGAGTCGGTTCTGGGTTACTGGCATCAACAATTCTGCCATATTTTGGTGGATGAGTATCAGGACACCAACCGCGTTCAGTATGACTTGCTGCGGCTGCTGGTGACGAACAACGAATCCCCCAAAACTTTCAATAACTGGCAGAATCGCTCTATTTTTGTGGTGGGCGATGTTGACCAAGCCATTTACTCGTTCCGAATGGCGGATTTCAAGATTTTGCTGGATTTCCAGCAGGACTTTGGCGACGGTTTGCCCGATGAAGACACGCGCACGATGGTGAAGCTGGAGGAAAATTACCGCTCGACTGAGACAATTTTGGAAGTCGCAAACCAGCTGATTTATAAAAATAAGCAACGGATTGAGAAAATCTTGCGCCCCACGCGCGGCGAGGGGGAGCTGGTTTATTTGCACCATGCGGAGGATGAGGTGGAGGAAGGCGAGTTTGTGGCTGGCCAAATTCGGGACATGGTGCGCGAGTGCGCGGAATTGCAGTGGGGCAGTTTTGCCGTTCTCTACCGCACTAACGCGCAGTCGCGGGTGTTTGAAGAAGCGATGGTGCGCTGGAATGTGCCTTACAAGTTGGTGGGGGGGCTGAAGTTCTACGACCGCAAAGAGGTGAAAGATATTGTAGCGTATTTGCGGCTAATTGTCAACCCATTTGATACTATCAGTCTGTTGCGAATTATTAACACTCCCCGGCGCGGGATTGGGGACACGACTGTTGACCGGATGCTTACCGCTGCTAAGCAGCTAAATGTGCCGTTGTGGGAAATTATCTGTGATGAAGACTCGGTGAAAACTCTGGCGGGGCGGGCGGCTAAGCCGATTATTGAGTTCGCTAAGATGATGGCAAGGTGGCAGGAAACCTTGCAGCAAGCCACAGAGGAAAACCCGATTATTGGGTCGGAAATTGTTGCGGGGATTGCGGAAGAATCGGGTTACATTCAAGAACTGAAAACCAAGGGTACAGATGAAGCGCTCGACCGGCTGGCAAACGTCCAGGAGCTCGTGAACGCGGTGCTGCAATTTGAGGAAGAGAATGCCGATGCGACTTTGCAAGACTTCCTCTCTAGCGCGGCGTTAACTGCTGATGTCGATAACCTGGAAGAAGGGCAAAACCGCGTCACGCTGATGACGCTGCACTCGGCGAAGGGGCTGGAATTTCCGGTGGTGTTTATGGTGGGGATGGAGCAGGGGCTGTTACCCCACTTCCGCAGTATGGGTGACGCCGCAGCCTTTGAAGAAGAGCGCCGGCTGTGCTATGTTGGGATTACCCGCGCTCAAGACCGGCTCTTCCTTTCGCACGCCTTGGTGCGCCGCACTTGGGGAAATCGCCAGCTGGCTGATCCTTCGGTGTTTTTGGGGGAATTGCCGAAAGAGTTTCTCACGGGAATTTTGCCAAATCTCCGCGCTGCAAAGAAGCCGGTGTTTTTCCAAAAATCGGGGAATCCGAACTCCCAAATACCCAATTCAAAATCGGTAGAGTGGAAAGTGGGAGATCGGGTGATTCACGGAACGTTTGGGCTGGGGGAAGTCACCCACGTTTTTGGCTCTGGGAACAAAATGTCTGTGGCGGTTAAGTTTGCCGGCGTGCAAAAAATCCTCGATCCGAAAACTGCGCCGGTGCAGAAGGTGGAATAGCGCGAGAAGTCAGAAACCCGGTTTCTTGAAGAAACCGGGTTTCTTAACCGGGAGCGTAGAAACCGGGTTTCTTGAAGAAACCCGGTTTCTTAACTCCGCATCGCTAAAAGCGCACTCCCGTAAGCCGCCTCCACACGCACCGGCACACTCACCGGCACCCCTAAATGGCGCTCCCGAATCCGCCGCCACGCCGGATTTTTCGCACCCCCACCGGCGGTATGAACCCGCGTTAAAGCAGTTGCGCCCAACTCCCGCAACAGATGATACCCCCGCGCCTCAATTCGCGCCATACTTTCCAGTAACCCGTGCAGGAATTCCACCGGCTCGTCTGGGCGCGGTTGCAGTCGCGGTTGCAGCTGCGAGTCGTTAATCGGGAAGCGCTCCCCCGCCTTGGTTAGCGGGTAGTAATCAAGCGGACTTTCTTTCTCGGTGTCGATGTGCCGGCTGAGACTTTCCAGCTCCTCATCGGTAAAGAATTGCCGCAGCACCGCGCCGCCGGTGTTGGAAGCGCCGCCTGCAAGCCAGAATTCACCGAGCCTGTGGCTGTAAATACCGTAGCGGGCGTCATCAACGCGGGTGCGGCTCAACAGCTTCAGCACCAGGGTGGAACCGAGGGAAGTTACAGCCTCTCCGGGTAATTCCGCACCGCTAGCGAGAAAGGCGGCGATGCTGTCAGTGGTGCCGGCGCACACGGCGCAATCCCGCCGCAACCCAAAGCGACTGGCAATTTCTCCAGTCACTTCCCCCACCGGCTCCCCTGGCTTGACAATTTCCGGCAACTGCGGTAAGGAATCAATCTGGTAAATCCAGTCGGGATAGCGCAAGTTTTCGGTATCGTAACCCAGTTTCAAGGCGTTATTATAGTCACTGACACCCAACTTTCCGTGCAGAAGAAAAGCCAGCCAATCTGCTTGGTGCAGGAGATATTTTCCTCTTGTAGAACGCTGAATATCGTCCCCACACTTCACCCACCAAAGCAGTTTAGCCAGACTGGAAGTAGCGCTCAACACGGTATGGTTTGCCGGTGCGATTTCCCTGAGGGATTCCATCACCGCCGCACCCCGCGCATCGCTATAGAGAAGGGGTTCAGTCACCGGCACGCCGGCGCTATCGCACAGCAAGACAGTGGAGGAGGTGCCGTCGATTGCGATCGCCCTGAGCTGGCGGCGCACTTCCGGGGGGATTTGCTCGAGCAGGGAAAACAGGGCAGTTTCCCAAAGCGCCGGCAAACCCCTTACCGGGAGCATCCCATTTTTGTAATCCCCCTCACCCTCACCGCCTGCACTTGGGGAGAGGGGAGAATTCTTGATTTTCCCCCCTCTCCGTTCATGGGAGAGGGGGGTTAGGGGGGTGAGGGTTTTAACGGGATGCTCCCCCCTTTCCCGCTCTTGCATGCCGGCTGCCGGCACCTCAAAGGCGCAAGACGCCTGCGCGTGGGGGGTGCCGGCGCTGTCAATAGCGACAGCGCGTGCGCCAGAAGTGCCGAAATCGATGCCCAGGTAGAGATTCATCAAGAAATCACCTTAAGTGGTGGCGGCGGAGAGTCAAGTCGCAGCGGCACAGAATACCGGCTGTAAACAGTGCTCCCCGGTTCCCAAGGCGCACGCCAGTAAATATCCTGGATGACGGTTTTGGCATCATCATTTTGCGACCAGTTGAATGATACCACGCCCAGGTTGCTGTGACCCACCACTTCCGAACCTTCTTGCACCCACTGATTCTGCATAAGTACAGACACCACACCTCCCAACAGTTTCATGGCAGGAGAGTTCCCGAACTTATCCAAGGAAAGCGTGGGCGGTGGCACCGGCGACACCGGCTTTTTCTGCCAGCCTGCGGCAACAGATGGTTCCCGGTTTACCCACTCAATATTATACCGCCAGTCCGGGAGAGAGTTGCTGTCTTTGGCAGCAATTTCCCAAACAGTTTGCCCATTCCCACGGGTGCCATTAGTTTGTAGCAAAACCGGGCCGTTTTGGGGGACATTAACATGGAGCGCCCGCACCTTGTCTGCGGTTTTGGCAATTTCCATGACTTGCGGCGGCTCGTTCCAGCCGGCCCAGTTTTGCACATCCTCCTGCGCCGCAGATTTTACTTTTGTTTGAGCGATCTGCGTCAGCAACTCGGCATTTTTGAAAGCGCTCGCCGTCAGCTGCGCCAGCACCCGGGGTTGCAGGGGGGTGTTTGCGCCCGATTTGGCGTCGCCAAAATGCCGGCGGAACCAGTAGCTTAAGCGAACCGTGCTTGCGTAGTGAATGTCGCCCGACAGCACCACCACGCGCTCCCGTTGCTTAAATATTTCGGCCAGCAACCGGCTGAAACCCGCCTCGTTCAAGTTCCAGGAATCACCGACATCACTGTGGAAAACATTGCCGGTTATCATCGTCCAGCGCTGCACGATATCAATCAGCGACAAACTCACCAGATTAGTCGGAACAACCACCATCGTTACCTCGATGTTAGCAGAGCTTTTTTGTGATAGCGGCAGCTGAATTTGTCTTTCAAAACCGGTAGGACTCAGAAGCATTGGGGGAGCGAGCGCCTTGCCCTTGCCTTGCGGGTAGCCTCGCCAAGTGCGCGTGTCGAGGACAATCACTTCATGCTTGAAGCTCCTCACAGTATAGTGCCAGGTTATCGGCTTCGTGCCATCCGGACAGTCCCGATCCAAAATTAACACATTACCGTCGGTTTTTAGCTTTGGCAAGCCGGTTCCCGGTTCCGTGGGCGGAATTCCCAGATATTTGACAATTTCCTCCAGTACCGGCTCATCGTTCCCCCCCGACTCAGACCACGTTTTCGCTGCTTTCAGCAATTTCTCACCGTTGCGCCCGTTTTGGAACTGTTCAGGCGTATTTCCCCACGCCTGAAAAGTAGCATAAGCCAGCAAACCATTGAGCACCACACGTCGCCCCAGCGGTTTGCTGAGCACGCGCTCGCACCACTCCCGATTCATGTACCAGTCATCACTAATATCGTGATCGTCAAAAATCGTGTATGTGGGCACATTAGCCAGGGAGCGCCGGACTTTCCACACATCGCCAGCGAAGTCATGAATCGCGGTGAATTCTTCATTCCACAGTTTGGCCAGCGCCGGCTCTTGTTGGGTATTAGTGCCCGCCTCTGGTAAATCATTAGGCCACAGTACGGGCGACCATGTAAACATGTACATGGCGAAGTATTCACCCAAGCTCAAAAGGTGGCTTTTCGCCTTATCCCATTTGTTGATCAGCATAGCAGTCAGCCCTGCGTAATTTTCAGCTATCGGGCTGCGGCTGCCTGGTACAATATCGATGGGGTGTTTGTATTCAAAGCCGGCTGTTGTTTTGGCCACCGGCAGTTTTTCTTCCCACCCCAGCAGGGTGTCACCGGCATCTGTAAGCGCCTGTAGCAGCACATCAGCCACGTCATCCCCATAAATTTGGTCGCCGGAGACAAACAGCTGGTGAGGTCGTGAATTAGGCTGTTTGGCGCTATACTCAATTAAGTCATCTAGGATTGCCAGCCCATCGGAACCTCCGCCGTGGGGCTTGCGACAAGAACCGTGAACAATTCGCAAGTCATTCAAGTCAGCTGGCGGCATAGCAAAAGTGGGCAACCCGTGCTGGAAATAGCTAATCGAGGCGTTGGGAAACCCTGCTGAAGTGAGCGCACCTGCGAGATTGACTCCTCCGAAATCGAGATCGTAGGCGCACATTTGTGCCGGTGCCAGACGGTTGCCACTCACCGGCACTGCAGTGACGGCGACGACGTGCAGGTATTTGCCCAGGCGTACTGTAGTGCGCGTACCTGAGAGTAGCACATTGCTGACGGTTTCGCCATTATTGCTGGTGGCGTGCACCCGGAGGGTGACTTCTCGGGATTCCTTGAGGGCAACCCAAACTGTAACAGAATCCGGTTCTGTGCGCCGCAAAATTGGGCCGGCGAGGATAAGGGGAAGGCTAGCGATGCGCTGGTTCAAAGGAGTCCATGTCATGGGATGTACCTCTGTACAGGTAGACGACTGTTCCTAGGATGACACAATTTTACCGAGATGGAAAGGGCTATCCTGCCGGTGCGCCGTTAGTAGTTGGGCTTCAGCCCAAAGTTCGTAGTTGGGCTTCAGCCCAAAGTTCGTAGTTGGGCTTCAGCCCAAAGTTCGTAGTTGGGCTTCAGCCCAAAAGTTCGTAGTTGGGCTTCAGCCCAAAAGTTCGTAGTTGGGCTTCAG
>JALOOK010000396.1 GCA_025454445.1 Oscillatoria sp. Prado101
GGGCGCGAGCGCCCAACTACTTTCTTTTGGGCGCGAGCGCCCAACTACTTTCTTTTGGGCGCGAGCGCCCAACTACTTTCTTTTGGGCGCGAGCGCCCAGCAGTCATACCACCCGGTTGAAAATTGTCCAAACATCCCCATCCGAGCGGACGTAAGGAACCGAGATGCTTTTGAAGCCGGTGATAAAAGGTTTGTAATACACCTGCCAGTAGCTGGGGCTGATTTGATCAGCTAGCCCCTTGAGTGCCTGTATTTCTTCTGCCAGTTCCGCTGCCAGTTGATTGATTCGCTCAGCATGAACCTTCGCCTGCTGTCTGCTCTCCTCTAGCCGCTGCTCCACTGGGTTTCGTTTCGCTTCCATCTGCCACCGCTCCCACAAGGTCTGTTTGATTCACTTTAGATTATTATCGGCGCTCGTGCCGGTCTGAGAGCAGACCGGCTGGACACTGGTTTGTCACAGCCCCCACCCCCCCCTAGGGCAGGCGGGAGGACTCTCGGTGTCAACTTAAGCTTCCGGGATCTCACCCACCGGCACTCTAGGAAATGCTCTTCAGACTGTGCGCCGCTTCGTTGAGCTTCTGGGTGCCCACCTTAACTTGACTGATACTCTTAGCCGTCTGAGCAGCCACTTGGTTGAGCGCATTCATCGCATCCACCACCTGCTGAACAGCCAGCGCTTGCTGCTTGGCACTCAGGGAAATTTGCTGAGTGCTCAGAGAAATCTCATTGATAGCCTCCGTCACCCCCCGGAAGGCTTCCGCTGTTTCCTGAGCGATTCGAGATCCCTCCTCCACCGTTTTCGTACCGGCATCCGTCACCATAACCGTGGAATTAATCGCCATTTGGATATCCGCAACCAGAGCGTTAATCCTCTCTGTAGATTTCCGACTTTGGTCAGCCAGTTTGCGAATCTCTGACGCCACGACAGCAAATCCCTTGCCGTGCTCCCCGGCACGCACAGCCTCAACCGCTGCATTCAGCGCCAGCATATTCGTCTGGTTGGCCAAATCGCTCACCAAAGCAGCAATGTTACCGATTTGAGAAGTCTGCTGGCTCAACCGCACAATTTGCTCAGCAATCGCACCCACTTTTTCTTTTAAAACCGACATCCCCTCCAGCGTTTTCCCCACCGCCAGCGTTCCCCCCTCCGCCAGCTGCAGCGCCTGTCGGGCACCGCCAGCAACCGTTTCCGCTTGCTGGGCTGTAGCGCTTGAGGACGCCCCCAACTCATCGATCGTACTCGTGGTTTGATTTACCGAAACAGCTTGCTGAGACGCCATCCGTTCCTGCTGCTCCATTGTCACCGCTATTTCCGTTGAAGAGGCAGTAATTTTACTCACCACCTTACTCACCCTTTTGGAAACGCCATCCGTCATCAAATAGACGCAAATCAAACCCAGAATAATCTCTAAAAATGTGCCGGCTACCAGCGAGAAACTGGCCCGCTGCCAAGCCACTTCTACCTGACTGTTTTCTGGCGCGTTATTCTCTGTCTCAGACCTGCTCACTCCCCTCTCTTCTACAATACCTCCCCCCGCCGCTTTTACTGACTGACATGCCTCATACACCTTCCAAGTGTTGAAATAGGTAAGCCCCATAAGTCCGATGAAACCAACCATCGGAAATGCAGCTAATGTCCAGATATATGCGCTCAGCTTTTGGTTTGTAACCATACAGTGTTTTTCCTTATTTTAATCCAGCCATCAACATCTCACCGCTGCCTGTCACCCCAACAGCCTACCGCGCCTGCATGTCCGCCGTCAGGCCACGCAGCGCACTGCCGGTTCATGCTGGCCCCAGTCATGGACTTTGACGCTCAATAGGGCAGCGGCTTGTGCGGGGCATGGGGCATGGGGCATGAGGCATGAGGCATGAGGCATGAGGCAGACAATAAATCGCATTTGCCCCATTGCCCATTGCCAGATCGGGGCCAATCGCCGTAATCTGTTATTCTATAAACAAGCAGCCCAGGTCGTTTGTGTGAATCTCTCTCAGCGATTGAAACAAACAAACAAACAGCGCAAATAAAAATTGCCGCTCACTCAGCCAGGGTAACAGTGAATCCCGGTAACGGGATTGAAACTTGACTCCCCCTCCCCCGCATTCGCACCGGCACTGCATTCTATTTTATTTTTCACTCCTCTTATGGCCACTTCCAAGCGCAAGCCCACCGACACCAGCACCCCCACCGGCAATCGCATTGTCCACCAAGAATTCGGCGCTTCCACCAACCCCGCCGCCCTGGAACGCTCCCTCCCCGAACTCCCCCCATCCCAGCAAAATCTCCGAATCCAGGCATCCCGCAAAGGGCGTAACGGCAAAACCGTCACCGCGATCACCGGCTTTCAAGCCAAACCCGAAACCCTCGCCTCCCTCCTCAAACAGCTAAAAACCCAGTGCGGTGCCGGTGGCACTGTTAAAGACCAGGACATTGAAATTCAAGGCGATCACACCCAGAAACTCCTCCAGCTCCTCACCGGCCTCGGCTACAAAGCCAAAATCAGCGGCGGCTGACCCACCCGGTAACTTTTAGGACATCCGTTTGATTGATAACATTTAAAGCCGTTCCCGGCTCCGCCCGCGAACCCCTGGCACTAGGCTCTGCCTCCCGACGCCTACTAAATTCTCGACAGTGCGACCGCAAGGGCCGGCCCTGCTGCCAGCTACCCCAATAAATAAACTATTGAACCGGATTTTCTCTAAGGTGTAGGATTGCGGATCAATTGCCGGTCTAAACTCAAATATCATAACCGGTTGATTAGCTGGAATTAGCAAGATGTTGTTGGCGCTCTCCGTGAGGGGTTAGACCTTTTCGCTGGGAAGGAAAAAGGGCGTTAGCGAAGTAAAGAGGGCTTTCGCATTGGCGAAGCGCGTTATTTCGGGCGCAGTCGTAAAGATCCGCGCCGCCAATGCTAGCTGAGTCACGCAGCCGAACCGCGCACTCCGCGCCGCAACGCTTACGCGCTTCGCCCCTGAGAGTCGATCTCCTGTAGGAGCTTTCGCATGAGCGCGACTGTTTCTGCAATCGGTGAAAAGATGACATCCGCTCATGCAACGCCTATCTCCCAAGCGCTAATTACAGACAACCTCTAAAAAATTAACCCCAAAAGGGGGTATAAAGTGGGGAAGACCCCAGATAAATTCGCAAAAAGCATCTTAGCAATGCCCCATGCCCCATGCCCCATGCCCCATGCAAAATCCGGGCATCACCGACTTTGGCGCAGCGGAATTTCAATAACGAACTCCGCCCCCAATCCCGGTTCCGAAAAACACAGCAACTGACCGCCGTGTTGCCCGACAACAATCTGGTAACTGACAGACAGCCCCAGCCCCTTCCCAGAACCCACCGGCTTAGTCGTGAAAAAAGGGTCAAAAATGCGGGATTTGACAGCCGGCGTCATCCCTATTCCATTATCCGCTATCCGAATCACAACAGATGATTGCGCACTGGGAACTGGGCACTGGGCACTGGGCAAATGCGAACACATATCTTGCCCACGCCCCATTTCAGTGCGAATCGAGATCCACTTGTCGGGGTTCGGACTTGCCTTAAGGGCGTCAATCGCGTTACTCAAAATACTGAGAAACACCTGATTCATTTGCCCTGCAAAACATTCCACCGGCGGCAAATTCCCGTATTCCTTAATCACCTCAATATCCCCCTCGCCATCACCGGCAGTCAGGCGGTGCTGTAGCAGCAACAGAGTGCTGTCGATGCCTTCATGCAAATTCACCCGCTTCCTCTCCGCTTCATCCAGCCGAGAAAAATTGCGCAAAGACAAAACAATCTGGCGGATACGCTCAGTTCCCACTCGCATCGAATTAAGGATTTTAGGAAAATCCTGCCTCAAAAAATCGAGATTGATATCTTCAGCAGCAGCCTGAAGTTGCGGGCTAAGAGAGTCGCTCTCTTTCAGCGAGAGATCCGCAAAATTTATCAAATCATAAACGTACTCCTGAATATAGGTCAAATTTGCCGATATAAAATTCACAGGATTGTTAATTTCGTGGGCGATACCAGCCACCATACTGCCGAGACTAGACATCTTTTCACTGTGAATCAATTGAGCCTGAGTTTGTCGCAGATCGTGCAAAGCTTGGCTCAATTGCTGATTCGACCGGCTCAATTCCTGCTGGTACTTGAAAACCCGAAGTCCCGCTCGCACCCGCGCCTGCAATTCCAGAGGATCGACCGGCTTAGAAAGAAAATCATCCGCCCCCGCATCCAATCCCGCCACCCGGTCAGCAACCGTTCCCTTAGAAGTTAGCAAAATAAAGAACGCCCTCGCCAACTGTGGGTCAGCCTTAACCAGCCGGCAAACCTCCACCCCATCCATCTCAGGCATCACCCAGTCGCAAACAATCAGCGCCGGCTGTATTTTAGACGCAGATTGCAGACCTTGCAACCCGTCTTTGGCAACAGTCACCTCATACCCTTCTAATTGAAGGTCTCTTTTCAGAAGTAACCGAGTCGCCCCATCATCTTCAATTACGAGAATTTTTGACATCAGTGGCCGGACTTATTCAAAGTTAAGGGGTGAGGCAGAACAAAAGGAAATTCATCAAAGCTTTAACATCTTCTAGAATACCCCCTAACTCGGCTTTGCATATCAACCGCACCATCAACACAGATATAGCAGTAGCCACTTAGGTTAAGACATGGGCATGATCGCCAGAACGCATGCATGGCATCATCGCACGATCGCCAGAACGCATGCATCTGTGAGTCTTTCCCATGCGCCATGCGCCATGCGCCATGCGCCATGCGCCATGCGCCATGCGCCATGTCATTAATGTCTTGACCTAAATGACAAGTGCTATATAGGGTGGCTTCCGCCTTCTGTGAGTTCCCGACACAAATCGGGATAGCGCTACAGACGAACCCACCCAGCGCCAACTCCACCTTGGCGTCCGAGGGCTGG
>JALOOK010000397.1 GCA_025454445.1 Oscillatoria sp. Prado101
ATCGTGCCTTTGATAATCCCGAAGTTTTCGTGCAGCACCTTAACAACCGGTGCCAGACAGTTAGTCGTGCAGCTGGCGTTGCTGAGGACATCGTGCTTGTCGTGCTCGTAGGCTTCATGGTTGACCCCCATGACGTAGGTGCCAATGTCGGAACCCTTACCGGGAGCGGTAATCAGCACCTTCTTCGCGCCCGCTTGCATATGCTTGGATGCGCCTGGAGTGTCAATAAACACGCCCGTCGCTTCAATGATCAAGTCAATTCCCCATTCCGCCCAGGGCAAGTTCAAGGGGTTGCGATCCGAAACGCATTTGACTGTATGGCCGTTGACGGTGATGGAGTTGTCATCTGCCTTGATGTCCACATCCTTCAACGTCCCCAGCATCGTGTCATACTTCAGCAGGTGAGCGTTGGTTTTTGGATCGGAAGTGTCGTTGATACCAACGAGATCGAGTTGGCTGTTAGTTCTGCCAAGCCAGCAGCGCATGAAGTTACGTCCAATGCGCCCAAAACCGTTGATCGCGACTCTTATCACTGCGTCTTGCCCTCTGTGTAATTAAACAAATACCCGGTAATCCCCAGATCATATCGTAAAGGGTGTACAATTTTTCCCCCCGCTCTCAGGCAAAATTTCCCCGCTCCCCATCGCCGCCCTACTGGCTGTTAGTCCCTCAAACCACTTCCTCCGCCACTATGGCCCTGGCAAAAACTGCTAGGCTGGCCCATCGCACTAGACCCCCCGCGCCTGCTGGCCCTTCCCCGCGCCTCCCGGAAAATTTTATATTGATTTTGTACTCTCCAGGGGCTTAAATCAGTTAAAATTTTCGCCAGCATCATCTTCAAGGGTTAAGGCCGCTCAGCTCACTAGCAGCAATTAACCAGATTCGAGAAAAAGAGCCGGCGTGAGTTCTCACAAGCCGGTGCCATCAGGGGAAAAGTTACAATGCATCTGCGCCGGCTGGTGCCCAGAGGCAAGTGGGTCGCTCACGCTTTTAGCGCTTGGCGTGCCTGTGGCTGGGCAATGGCTGTTGGTATGGTTCGTGCGGTGCTGGCCATAAATTGCTCCTGCTGTCCTGGGGCTGCCAAGAGTGCCGGTGCGGCTAAACATTAGCCCTGACGCTGGCCTCAAGCCTTAGGTAGATGGCCAAAGTGGCAAGAGTGGCTTTTGGCAACCCAGATTGGCCTAGCTTTAGCCAGAGGATTCCAGCCAGCTTCCGTCACCCGCAGGCCCAAATGACCATTTGAGGCACGCCCAAACCGTCCGGGGAAGGAGAAAGACCTGCAGCCGGCTGCCATGACCTGTAATCCGCTTAATTAATTTGAATAAAATGTTGCGTCACTCTGGCCAGCCCGAGGTAAATCGGGACTCAGACCGTAAGAAGAGCGAGTATGCAGCCTGCGGGCGAGCGCGTGCGCCCTCAAATAGCCGACAGGCATAAGGGTAAGTAATCTAGCGGAAAAAAAGTAATTTCGCCGCCATAAACCAGAAAGATTCAAAACCCAGTTGGCCAGCAGGCTTTTGTTACCAGTGCGGCGGTTCCCGTGGCGCATTAAATTGTAAATTTGAAAGCTTAAGTCAGACTGCTCTGTTGGACAGTGGTGTCAGTCGCCGTTAACATAGGTGTCGAGACAGCCCCAGGGCAGGTGGCTGTGGGCAAGCGGACCTCAGCAGTTTTTCAGGAAATGGGTGGAGGAGCTATGTATTGGGAACCTAAAGATATACACAGTCGCAGGATAGATAAATAATAATCAAGGAATCTCAGTTTCCAGCGTAGTCGCCAATAGGTCGCTGCCCAAACAGCCTTGTGGAAATTACGCAAATTTGATTCAGGACTGTATCGCAAAAAAGCAATTATTGATATGATATCGCGTGTCATTGGCGTGGTGTGGTGTGTGAGGAGCTAAATATGCCGACATCTGTGGATTTCAGCGGCAGGCCATTCCATTTCATCGGAATTGGCGGAATTGGAATGTCAGCCCTGGCGTATATTCTGGCTAAGCGTCAGTTGCCCGTTTATGGCTCGGATCTTCGCTCCAGCCACATTACTCAGCGGTTGCAGCAAATCGGCGCTCATATCTTTTGGCGTCAGGACGCAAGCAATTTAAAAGTATTCCAGCCGGGCGACGCCGAGGGGGAAACCTTGGCCGCAGTGGCCGCCCGTCAGGGGGAACTGGCAGGTGAGACAGCTGAACCCTTAAGGCATGCAAGCCGGTGCGGCGGAGCAAAACCAGCAAAGGCATACTCGCCGCAGGTGATCTGCTCAACAGCCATCAATCCGGCTAACTCCGAGTACCGAGCAGCCTTGGAGTTGGGATGTCCAATTTTTCACAGGTCAGATTTGCTGGCTGCCCTGATTCAGAATTACCAGAGCATCGCCGTAGCCGGCACCCACGGCAAAACCACCACCAGCAGCATGATTGGCTATCTGCTGCTCCATGCCGGGATCGACCCAACGGTTGTCGTGGGAGGAGAGGTGAGCGCCTGGGAAGGAAATGCGCGTCTGGGAGAAGGGCCATATCTGGTGGCAGAGGCGGATGAGTCGGACGGATCTCTGGTCAAGCTCGCTGCCGAGATCGGCGTAGTCACGAACATCGAACACGATCACCCAGACCACTACTCGTCCCTGGAGCAGGTGATCTCAACCTTCCAGGTGTTCGCCCAAAACTGTGAGACTGTGGTGGGTTCCATAGACTGCCCGATCGTCCGCAACCGCCTCAAACCGGCGATTACCTACAGCCTTGACCCCAATTCTGGCGCTGACTACACCGCAGATTGCGTAGCATATCGCTCTGACGGCACCACTGCTAGGATTTGGGAGCGAGGAGAAATTCTCGGCCAGCTGAACTTGCAGGTGCTGGGCCAACACAACCTCAGCAACGCCCTGGCAGCAGTGGCGGTAGGTCGCAAGCTCGGCTTAGACTTTTCCGCGATTGCCTCAGGCTTGCACACCTTCGAGGGGGCACGCCGCCGCTTTGAGCATCGGGGCGAGTACAGCGGCATCCTGTTTGTCGATGACTACGCTCACCACCCGAGCGAAATCCGCGCCACCCTGGCAGCTGCTCGCCTGCACGCCAGAGGCCAGGAGTCAACAGCAGGACGGCGAGTTGTGGCTATCTTTCAACCCCACCGCTACAGCCGCACCCAGGCATTTTTAAATGAATTCGCCGAGTCTTTTAAAGATGCTGATATCGCTGTGCTCACAGATATTTACAGCGCCGGGGAGCCAGACTTGGGGCAAGTCAGCGGTCAGCAAGTTGCAGATTTGGTTGCTTCTGTCCACCCTCTGGTGCACTATCAACCCACCCTGAAGTCAGTCTCTGCGTTCCTGACTGAAACTCTGCTTCCTGGCGACATCGCCCTGTTTCTGGGAGCGGGAAATTTGAATCAGGTAATTCCAGAGGTGATGGCCTTTTATCAAACAGCTGAGCGGCAACTGGCTGGGGAAAACCGATATCCGGCCTAACCGAAGGGCGCAGGCTGCTAGACCGCTAACAAAATCTGAACCAAATCTCTTTGACCAACTTTTAAAGTAGGTCTATAGGAATTTAAGCACTGGGATTATCATGACTCTTTCCTACGATCCTGCTGTTGCCCTCAACGCTTCTAGTGCGCTCGCCACTCCGGAGGCCAATGTTTGCAAGCAACAGACGCTTAAGCATTCGCCAATTTCCCTGCCCGGAACGGATTGCCAGATCAAGTCGCAAGTGCCTTTGGCGACTTTAACGTCCTATCGCGTGGGTGGGCCGGCTGAGTGGTATCTCGCTCCCCGACGCTTGCAAGATTTGCAAGCGGGTTTGTACTGGGCAGTCTCTGAAGGGCTGCCGGTGACGGTTTTGGGTGCCGGCTCCAATTTGCTAGTTAGCGATAGGGGGCTGCCCGGACTGACGATCTGCACTCGCTACCTGCGCCACAGCCACTTCGATGCCGAAACCGGCACGGTAACAGTAGCCGCCGGCGAACCCCTTGTCCGCCTCGCTTGGCAAGCTGCTGAGCGCGGCTGGCAAGGTCTGGAGTGGGCGGTGGGCATTCCCGGCACCGTTGGCGGCGCTGTGGTGATGAATGCCGGTGCCCACCACAGCTGCGCTGCCGATATCTTGGTTAGTGCTGAGGTCCTCAATCCTGACGGCACGGTTGAAATTCTCACCCCTCAAAACCTCGGCTACCGCTACCGCACCTCGGTGCTGCAAGGCGGCAATCGCCTGGTCTCCCGGGCGACGTTCCAGCTGCGTCCAGGCGCTGACCCCGCTCAGGTGATGGCGGAAACGGAACACCATCTCAAGCAGCGGCAGAACTCCCAACCCTATCACTTGCCCAGCTGTGGCAGTGTCTTCCGCAATCCCACTCCCCACAAAGCCGGCTGGTTAATTGAACACACCGGCCTTAAGGGCTACCAAATAGGCGGTGCCCAAGTCGCCCAGCGCCACGCTAATTTTATTGTCAACTGTGGCGGGGCGAAAGCCAGCGACATATTCCAGCTGATCCGCTATGTTCAGGAGCAGGTGGAAAAGCGCTGGTCTGTGCTTTTAGAACCAGAAGTTAAGATAATCGGAGATTTTCAACCGATTTAACCATCCTGCGCCATTCGCGCCGTGACTAGCAGCTGAGCTGGCTTCCTGTGCCGGCAGCTGCGCCGGTGCGGCGGAGGACGATTTCTGTCAAGAGTGAAAAGTTAGCGCCGTTTGTGGCGGTCACTTTTCACTGTTGGCTTTTTCGGTGACATTTCGCTTGTCTCTCTCCTAGGGGGAGTCGCAATTGATAAGATGGTTATCTGTAGCACCCGTCGGTCGCCCGCACCTCGCTCTCTGGTAAAATCGCAGCGGGCGGCGCTGGCTGCAGAGTGCACGCTGCCCAAGTCACACCCATATGCCGGTGAGAATGAGCTGGTAGCTCACACTCTACCAGTCTATCAGCCCGCGGCAAGCG
>JALOOK010000028.1 GCA_025454445.1 Oscillatoria sp. Prado101
CGGTTTCTCAGTTGCCTCTCACCCTCAGCAAGAAACCGGGTTTCTGAGAAAACTTTTGCCTCTCACCCGAAACAGAAATTCAGAAACCCGGTTTCTCAGCCCCCACCTGAATCGCCCGCAGCGCCAGCAAACCGGCACCCTTTGCCGGCTCGTATCTTGGCCAAATTACCTCAGCCGCAGGGGCGATCGCAGCAAGCTTTGCCGCAAACCGCTCCCGCAACAAACCCGAAATCCGCCACCCCCCACCGGCAGTCACCACCTCAAACCCCTCACCCGCCTGAAAAATCGCCCCCATCACCGCCCGCACCGCCTCGACTAACTCCTCAGCAGCACTGTCAATAATCCCAACCGCCACCGCATCACCGGCATCCGCCGCCTCCCCCACCAGCGGCGCTAAAGCAGCAATCTCTCTCGCACCCCACCCGCGCCGGTAAACCACCCCCACCAAATCTTCCGCACTTTTCCCCCCCAGGTGACGCACAATTAAATCTCTCAGAACCGTCGCTCCCAAACGCCCGTCAGAAGAGCGCACCGCCGCTCGCAATCCGCGTAAAGCGATATCATAACCGCCACCTTCATCTCCCAAAATATACCCCCAACCACCGGCTCGTTTCCTCTCTCCCCGGCGGTTTTGCCCGTAAGCAATCGAGCCGGTGCCGGCAATCGCCACAATTCCCACCGGCTCCCCCACTCCCCCAGCTAAGGCTATGATGCAGTCATTGCAGATTACCACACCCGCCGGCGGCACCGCCCACCTGACAGGCAAATCCGCCCTCGCCAGCAACTGTTGCGCCAAACCTTCCACAATTGTAATATCCTCAGGACGCCCCACGCCCGCAAGCCCCAAGCAAATCGCCCCCACCTCCAGAAACCCGGTTTCTTGGGAGACAGCCTGTGCGATAGCGTTTGCAATTGAATTGCCTGCTGTCTCTATTCCTACTGTCTGGTAATTCGAGGCTCCCGCCTCGCCTCGCCCCAGAATTTTACCGGTTTCGTCCATCAGGACGCAAACTGTTTTGCTTCCGCCGCCATCTATTCCTAGAACGCTTGTCATTTAGGATTAATTTATTTTGAACCGCGCCCGACGCGCCTGTGCGCCAAGAATATATTATAGCAGCAGTCATATTGGGCGCGGACATCAGTGGCCTAGGTATAAAAGGCGTAGGACAGGCGTCTCGCCTGTCCTGCGTCCTAACCTAAGTGGCTACTGCTATATTATATTTCATATCAGCCCGCGAAGGCTGGCTTTGTTTGGATAGCCGCGACTTCAGTCGCCAGGTTGTTTGTATAGCCGCAACTTTAGTCACCGGCTCAATAACGCACTTCCAAAAACTGGCAAATCTCCTGCCAAATCTCATCCAAAACGTTGCCCAAGGCGTGGTCGCTGTCCAGTTCCACTAGCCGCACCCAAGGGCGAGTGGCGGCAAAATCCCGGCTGGCTTGAATGGGAATAACTTCATCGTGACGCCCGTGCAGAATTAAGGTGGATACCGGAGAGAGCAGATGCTGTTCTTGATATTGTCTCATATCGAGAACAAATTCATAATGCAGAGGTAGGGATTGTTTCTCACCATAATGGTACAACGGCAGGTATTTTTCTGTTTGCCAACGCTGCACTTTTTCTTCCCCCAAAATAGGCAGCCAGTGGGAGATAAATTGAAATGCCGGTGCCAGCAATACTAACCGCTGGACTTGCCGGTGGCGCTGTCCCAGCCAAGCGGCTGTCAGTCCGCCAAAGCTGGAGCCAATTATAGCAACCGGTGCCGGTGCCGGTGGAAATTCCGCCTCCACTTGTTTGAGCTGGCGCGTCAGCGTCAAATGGGAAAAATCACCCTGATTGAGGTCGGGCACTTTGATATCAATCTGGCACCTCTGGAAGCATTCGCGCAGATATTTGGCTTTAGCCGAGTGGGGGCTAGAAGCAAATCCGTGCAGGTAGATGTACGTTGGATAATTGGGCATCATGGTATTATGGTATTGGGCATGGGGCATGGGGCATCATCGCATCATCGCATGGGGCATTGAGCCCAACAATCAATCCTCAATCCCCAATCCAAAATCCGGGCATCCAAAATCCTTGCATCTAAAGGGCCACTTCAATTTTGCGACCTGCCGCTGCCCGGGGCGTTCCGCATACCAGGTCGGCGCTGCTGCATCAGTTCCGCCATCTGGCGGCGCTGATCGGGAGTCAGCACTTCTCGTATTTCCAGCAAGCTTTCAAATCGCAGCTCTCCCATCTTTTCCCGCAAGGCTTGAACTTGGCGGTTTTTCTCCCGCAGCTGGTTTTTGTCAGCAGTGCCCGCCATCAGATCGCGCAATTCTTCCTCAGCTTGACGCAATGTTTGTTGCTGCTGCTGCATCTGGTTTTTGTACCGCTCTTGAATCTCCTGCATTTTCTGCATCTGGTCTTGGGAAAGGTTCAGCTTCTCAAACAATTCTCCCGGGCCGCGCCCAGGTGGCCCCGGTGGCCCATCATCCCCCGGTCTTTGGGCAACCGGCGGCTCTGGCGCAGGATCTGCCAGTGCCAGGGCACCGATATTACCCAAAGCCAGCATTAAAACTGCTAAAACAGAAACGCGACGTAATAGCATTGTACTTACTTTGTGATTCTTACTCGCTTTGTGAACTGTCTGAGGGAAATGGCTCGAAAGCTGTGTCAGCCGCCGAGCTGTCGCTAAACGTGCCATCCCAGCTGTTGACGAAGAATGCCTCCAAGTTGGCTATTTCAGCCCGGTTGGGGCTTGGGGGCGTCAGCAAGCGGTGACCGGCAGTGGCAATCAGCACGCCGGCAGCAATTGCCGGTGGCACTAGCCACAGACGGCGGTGCCGGTACTGGCTCTTATGTGCCGGTTCATTGGCCACAGCCGCCAGAATTCGCTCCTCCAAATCCGGTGCCGGTAGGGGAGGCGCAGGGCGGTGCTGGCGCAGGAAAGTCACTAAGGGTTGGTCATCAATGGGCTGCTCAGTCATAATTCCACTCCTTCAAGCTGAAGAAATTGCCGCAAAGCAGCGCGTGCGTGAAACAAGCGCGACTTCACGGTGCCCACCGGCAGCCCCAAGATTTCTGCCACTTGTTTTTGCGGCAAATCCTCCAGATCCTGCAGCACCATAACGCTGCGATGCTCAAAACTCAGCCGCTCCAATCCGCGCTGCACAAGGTCTTGGTAGTGCATCTGCATTAAGTCTGGTGCTGGAGCGTGGGGCGTGCCGGTGTCGGTGAGGTGTTGCAGCCCCGAGCGCTGCACAGCTTGCGAGCGCCGGTGATCAGCTGCCACATTCCAGGCGATCCGGTACAGCCAAGTGGAAAAGCTGGACGCCTGCCGAAATTTGGGCAGTCCTTTCCAGGCTTTCAGGAAGACCTCTTGCACCAGGTCGTCCAAGCTGGATGGCCCACACAACTGGTAGAGGGTTGACCGAACTTTGTGCTCGTAGCGCCGGTATAGCTCGCTAAAGCTTTGCCGGTCACCCTTCAAGCACTTCTGCACGAGGTACGAGTCAGATTCGCGATCTATTAACACATCAGCTGGCACAACAGACACTGGCGGGGTCTTCCTTACCGGTTGTTCATTTGTGACGCTTTAGACCAGGCCGGCACAGAAAAGGTTCACCCCCTCCCGCCTGCATATAACCAAATCAATCAACCGGATTTTATTTAACTTCAGCTGCCGCAGCCCCGACTGGGCAGTGAAGATGGCAAGGTTTGCTCGTTCCGCGTTCCGGGGTCGCAGCAAGAACCCCACCCCCCAACGGGGAGACTCGTTCCCAGCCTGGCCGCATGGAACGAAGATCGGGAGGCTGTGCCTGCTTTCCACCGCCAACTTCTTAACAGCCTAACAGCCGATTGCCGGCAGTCAGGCAATAATCTCTAAAAGCTTCTTATATACTACCTCCAGATCGCGGAAGTAAGTTGCCTGATCGCCAGCCACCGGCACAAAAAACAAGTTGAGACAGGGCGTGATATAATCTTCTGACGCCAAAGTATCCTCCTGCACAAACACCCTCACGGAAGTTTCCGCCACCTGAGCGTTCGTCAGCAGTGCCAGACCTTGGAACAGCTGCAATAAATCTTGGTACTCTTTTTCATTGCGGGGCACAACCCCCACATATCTTTGCCGCATCACCGCATCTGGTGTCGAAAAGTGACCCTGACAGCTAGAGTAAGTGATGCAATTAAATTTTAATATTAAAGCGACAGTAAGCTCTCTGACGCCCAGTTCTATTGATTTTTTAAACTTGCGGTGGTATTTAGAAAAGATAGGAGAGTCGCTGCAAGCGGAAGTCCCATCCCTATTGATATTCCCCTGGGTGCTTTCCCGAAAAGTATCCCAGTCTGTTTCTTCCACAAACCTGTCATCCCAGGAAGAGATGAAATCTTTTAACCCACTCAAATAAGTCATTCATCAGCCCTCAATATCGTCTAATATGTAACTCTAGTTGCTACCTACAAGTGAGTCTGGCTAGCTCCCCCCCTAGCCCCCCCTTAAAAAGGGGGGGAATTACCCTCGTTCCCAGCCTCAGTCTGGGAACGAGGGTTTGGAGGATCTGCCTCCCAAAATTGCAACTATAGTTATGTAGCGCCCTCATGGTAACGCATTCTTGGGAAGAAACCGAGTTTCTAAAAAAACCCGGTTTCTCGATCTCCGGGAAGGTTTCTCTATCCGAAACCGCCACATTAGTTTCGAGCGAGTAAATACTCACGATCGGCTACAGCCGCGCCGTGCATTCCAGAATCAACCGCTGATTGACCAGGGCGTAGGGCTGAATTTCCAGAGCTTTGCGAAAAGCTTGGATAGCCGCCCTGTAGTCACCGCTGGCAGCATAGCACAAACCCAGACCGTGCAGTGCCCCAAAATGAACCGGGTTGAGCTTGATAACCGTTTGGCAGTCGGCAATCGCTTTTTTGTACTCCCCCAGGGTGTAGTAGAGAACAGCGCGGCGGTTCCAGGCTTCCGCGAAATCAGGCTGGTCATTGATAAGTTCTGTGAGCGCCGCTTCAGCTTTGGCCACTTCCCCAGCCTCCAGCAAAATCTGAGAGCGCTGAATCAGTTCCAGCCCATAGACACCCTTTTGGTGAAACCAAATGCGCCAGAGTTCCTGAGTTGCCCGATTGCGGACAGCTTCATCAGGCTTTTTCAGGTCTTCGAGCAACTGGTTGACAGATGATTCATTCATACAAGTGCGCTCCAGATGTGAGGGGTGTGCGGCAGCCCGCGCTCCTAACTATTATGCAAGCAAAAACGAACAAAAAAAGAAGCAATAAACAAGAAAAATTATCCCCGCAGGGGCGGGTTAACGCTTGAATCTCTGGCTGAAAGCCGAGGATATTTGTGAGCCCGCTCCCGCAAAAGTTCCAGCAGCCGAGCAAGCCAGAACTCCCCTTACCGCAGCGTCACAAACTCCTCTGCGACTGTTGGGTGAAGGGCAACCGTGGCGTCAAAGTCCTTCTTAGTGGCTCCCATATTCACAGCTATGGCGATTCCCTGAATAATCTCAGCGGCATCTTTGCCCACCATGTGCGCTCCTAGCACGCGATCCGTAGTTTTGTCAACTACTAATTTAACGGTAGTTTTCTCATCCGCATCGGTAAGGCTATAGAACATGGGGCGGAAACGGGCGCGATAGACTTTCACACCATCGCCGAACAGTTCGCGTGCCTTAGCTTCCGTCATACCGACTGTAGCGGCTTCCGGCTGGGAAAACACCGCTCTCGGGCACATTGTGATCAGTGATGTGGCGGGGCGTGTGGCCACGGCGTCAGGTTAAGGCGATTGGTGCAGTCCCCCACAGCATAGATATGGGGCTGGCTGGTGCTACTGTCGGGCTTGACTGCGATAGCCGAACCGGCAACCTCAACACCGGCATTTTCCAAACCCAGCCCCTTTAAATTGGGCTGGCGACCGATAGCGCACAGAACCGCATCCACAGTCAGGGTGCCAGCGTTCTTTCCAGAAAGCGTCAGCTGCAACCCGTCCAGCACCTTTTCAATTTTGGCCACAGTCGTCTCGGTGAAAAATTGAATCCCGTGCTTGGCCATTCCTTCTTGGACGCCGGTGCGGATATCTTCGTCAAACCCATTCAAAATCAAGTCGCGGCGGATGATTTGGCTGACATGAGTGCCCAGTCCATTCATAATGCCAGCGAATTCGACGCTAATATAGCCGCTGCCAATAATGGCCATGCGTTGCGGCTGTTCTTTGAGCAGGAACATCTCCCGCGAGGTGATAGCGTGTTCAATCCCCGGAATATCCGGCTTGATGGCTTCCCCGCCCACAGCAATCAAGATTTTGTCAGCGGTGATTTGGCGGTAGCCCACTTCCACGGTGTGAGCGTCAATGAAGCGGGCGCTCCCCCGAATCAGCTCCACACCGGCTTTTTCCAGCCACCCGATATGCAGCAGGCTCAGACGCCGGACTTCTTTGTCCACCGCTTCCACCAAGCGCGTCCAGTCAAAGCTGGTTTGGACGGAGCCCCATCCGTAGCCGGTGGCATTCTGGTAAAGTCCAGAGAAAGCCGAGGCGTAAACCATCAGTTTTTTGGGCACGCAGCCCCGAATCACGCAGGTTCCGCCCACCAAATCCCCTTCGGCAATGGCCACCTTGGCTCCGTAGGATGCCGCCCGTTTACTAGCAGCCAGCCCCCCAGAACCCGCACCGATGGCCAACAGATCGTAATCGTATGTCATGGCTCAATAGCATCCGCTCGTAACAACCCACATTAACAGAGTTACACAGTTCACGGGACGCTCGCGGCAGTGGCCCCAGGCGGCGGGCCCTGGGCATGGCCCCAGGCGGCGGGCCAGGGGGCATTGGCTTTCCCCCAACCCCTAACCCCCACCCCCGAAACCCTAACCCATCAGCCAGAGCCGCACCTAATTACGCAATTACACTTAAATACGCATCCGTATTTTCACGGTATTTGCCATACTGAAGAATTTATTCATTTACACGGATGTAGTATTCAGGGCTGACCGTTAAGATTTTAATAATACCGATAAAACGGCTCACAGGGCGGCCATTAGCACTGTAGCAGTAAATTTTTCTCAGGGTTTTCCGCTCTTTTAATATCTGATTGGCGGCTGAGATGACCTCAACCATCAAGAGAGATAGAGTCAGTAAATTCCGCAATTAATCAAAAATAAGGAGACTTGAGAATTTGAAACATACCGGAAATTTCCTTTTGAATGAAAACGCTAATTTGAACGGACTCGACTAGCGAGCCAAATGTAATTACGATTACATATCTATTTCGGTAAATGCGCTAGATTAGGAGCCAATCAAAAACAAGGTTGCCGCCGGTTAAAATCTTAAAGATTTCTCAAGAATAACAAGGTGGCGACATGACAGAAAAGGAGGGAAATCTAAACAAACTATTACAGTTAGTGAGCGATTCAGGATTGTGCGGTTCCTAGCCTGGAGACAAATGCTGAGCGCGAACGCTGTTGAAAGCCAACCTGTTAAAGGGAGCTATTGGCCAGAAGGGGGCGTTGAAATTATCGGGGTGGGTTGCTGTAGGGAGCTAAGGCAGAGCCAACATAGAACAACTCAAAAAGTTCCCACTCGGGGACAGTCCTCCCTTCCGCCCTCACTCCGAAAACTGACACTCAATTCAAACCACTTAAGCCTGGTGCCGTTATGACTTCTACTAGCATAAGAGAAACCAATACCAAGCCACCAGTAAAGCTTGTGGCCTCACCGGCCAAGGCTTTGCAGAACATTGTGGCCAAAAAACTTACGGGACGGCTGACAATAGGGGATCCCAACGACAGCTCTATCTTTTGGCGGGTTTATGTCGGCAACGGACAGGTGCATTTTGCCAGCAGCGGCATGGGACAGCGGGAGCGGCTTGCTTATCTGCTCCAGTGGTACTATCCAGAGCTGCAACCGCTGCCCGAAAAAGACTTTCAGTCAGATTACGAGATGGTTTGCCATTACTGGCAGGCGGGGCAAATGTCGCTGCCACAGGTGCGCAAGCTGCTGTTCTGGCTGACACAGGAAGCCTTCACGCAATTGCTAGCCCTGCCTCAAGCAGCGCTGCAGTTTGAAAAAACAGTGGGGCTAGATCCGTTACTGATGTCAGTGCCGCTCAAGCAGACAATCTTGCCGACGAAAGCCTTCATCGGAGATTGGGTGCGGCTGCGCCCTGAAATCAGCTCTCCCTTTCAGCGACCTTTTATTAAGGATGTTGACCGGCTTTCCAAACTCCTTTGGCAGCAAGTCCGGGACGTCAAATTCATCAAATCACTGCTCAAAGTTCTGAGTCAGAATGTTTCTATTTATCAAGCAGCCTGCCAGTTAAAAACCGATACCTTAGGGCTAGCCACACTGTTGCAGCCGGCAGTGCGAGCGGGAGCCGTGGGCATAAATCCCTATCAGGCACCGCCCAGCGCACCGCGACCGATTGTGGCCTGCATTGATGACAGCAAAACGGCACAGCGGAACGTCAAGCTGATCCTGGAGGCATCTGGCTACCGAGTCTTGGGGATAACAGAGCCAGCCACGGCGCTCTCGGCGCTAGCCAGACACAAGCCAGCACTGATACTGCTCGATATCAACATGCCAGAAATCAACGGCTACGAACTGTGCCGGATGCTGCGCCACTCAGAACAGCTGCACGAAATCCCGATCGTCATGCTAACGGGGCGAGACGGCATAGTTGACAAATTGCGGGCGCGTATGGTAGGGGCGACCGACTACATGACCAAACCCTTTCAGGCGCAGGAACTGATAGCCATCGTTCACGACAACCTGCACCCAGCCGGCTTGGAGGTGGAAAAAACCTGTGCCGGTGCTTGAACAGTGGCCTGCAACTAGCGCTCTCGATCGCCAAAGTTGCACAAAGCGATGCTAAAAGACTACTTTTACATCCAGTTACGGCAATCCGTGAGGTTAGCACTGCCTGTAGACAATGTTGCAGAGGTGATCACTGTACCTCGGAGCGACATCTGTCCCATTCCAGGGGTAGCATCTGCCCTCTTAGGCGTGGTCAATCAGCGGGGACAGCTGCTGTGGGTTGTAGAATTGGCAGATTTACTCAGCGATGTCCTGTGTCTGGCACCGTCCCCGCTGCGGTATCGCTCTCGGGAGCAACTGACGCTGGCCGTACTCACCGGCAACCCAGCTTCTGCCACGACTGCAGGCCCCCCACCCCGACTCGCCTGTGTCGTGTCCGCCCTCAAAGGCGTTGTCCCCCTTAACCCAGCGGAATTTAAACCGATACCGCCCAGCTTTTCTCCGGCCTTTAGCTCATTTTTATCTGGCCTGACTGAAATTGAGCAATTCTCCGTGGCCGTGCTGAATGTGTCAGCGGTTTTTGCGGCGCTGCGGATAGTAGAAAAATAAATAGGTAAGCAAGCAAATGAAATTAAATGTCAGATGGCCTGCGAGTTGAAAAACCCGGTTTCTTAAAGAAACCGGGTTTATATGACCCGCGCATAAACAAGCAATAAACAATCAAAAATGATAAAGGAGCAAAACTTGATTTTTGAGATGACAAGCACCCAAAATGGCAACTGTCCAGCACCGCTCCTGGAAGAGATTAAAATGCTGAAAAATCGAGTGGAGCGCCACCCAACCGACTGGGTGGCCAAAATGCGTCTGGCAGAGGCTCTTACCCAGCAGGCCGACACCAGCGAGGCCAGGAGGCTTTACCAGGAAATCGTCGCAGCTGACCCGGGAGGCGTGTTTGCAGGTCGCTTGAAGCCAGAATCCCGCAGCTCGCCTGCTTCCTGGGCGTCCGACAATGGGCAGCTCAGTCGCTCGCGTCCAGGAAAATCCCCAGCCCCCAGTCCGGTACCCCCCGTCCCTAATCTATTGTGGCAGCGTTTCGCGAACTTGCCGGTGCGCCGCAAGTTGCTCTGGGTGTTACTGGGAGCAAAACTGGTTTCGCTGCCGCTGCTGTTTATGGTCAGCTACTCGGTTTTCAAAGCCGGCACTGAGCAGCAGGTGCTGCGCCAAGTAGAGGCTCGGGCTGGTGCCCTCGCAGAGGACACAGGCAGCCAAAAGCTTGTGGCGGGGCTGATTTCAGGAGAGAATCCCTCCAAAGCCCGATTGCCCGCCGCCGGTGCTGCAGCCGCTGGTGCCGGCAGCTACACGGCAGTGTACCTGCGCGACGGCAGCGGTGAGTTTATCTTGGCGAGTTCCCGAGAGGAGGTGAAAGGCACTACCCGCGCTGGAATCTCCCTCCCGAATCAGAACTTGCTCAAAAAAGCCGCAGCCGCCAAGGGGGAGACGGTGACGGACTGGGCCAGCATTGATGGCCGCCCCTATGCGATGGCGGCTGTGGCCTTGCCTGCGGCTGCCGGTGCCCCAAAGCCGGTGCTGGTGGTGGGCAGTGACAGCAGCGAGATCAACGCTGTTTTGGGAACAAGTTTAGCCGCGCTGCTAGGGGTGGCGCTTCTGGTGCTGGCTGGAGAGCTGCTGTTGGCCAGAGTCCTGGTTAAGGCAATTGCCGAGCCGGTGGAACAGTTGCGCAAAGGAGCCGCGCAGATCTCCGCAGGCGACAGCGCTGCCGGACGCGACAGCCTGCGCAGCGCCGCCGCGATCTCCAAAGGCGGCGATGAGTGCTCGGAGCTGGCAGTGGCGCTCAGCGAGCTGTGCGACGAGCTGAGCTACTCAACAGCCGCCCTCGAAGAAGAAACCCGCTTGCGTCAAGCAGAAGCGGCGCTCTACCTGAGAGAAAAACAGCGGCTGCAGCAAGAAGTCAGCCAGTTGCTGCGAGACATCGCCGGTGCCTTTCACGGCGATCTGGCCCTCAGTTGTCCCGCCGGCGAGGCAAGCGAGATGGCGGACTCCTTGAGCGTCACGATTGAGATCCTGCGGCAGATTGTCAGTCAAGTGGTTTCCGCTGCCTTCGAGATCCGCTCACAAGCAGGCAACAGCAGCCTGGAGGGGGAAAAACTCTCCCAGAACAGCCAAGCCTCCGCCCTGGCCACAGCCCTGGATTCAGTGGCAGAAATGAATCGCTCCATGCGATCTGTGGCCTGCACTACTCTCAAAGCCGCTTCCATCGTTTCTCAAGCGATGATGGCGGCGAAAGAAGGGGAGAAAAGAATAAATCAAACGGCGATCAGCGTCTCTCAAGTGCGCGAAAGTTTGACCAGGGCGAAGGGCGTGGTGAAACGCCAAGCCGAGTCCTCCCAGGAAATTGCCAAAATTGTCAGCACGATCGCCAGTATTTCTGAAAGAACCAACCTCCTCGCTTTCAATGTCTCTATTGCCGCCGCCCGCGCAGGCTATGGGGGCCAAGTAGCGGCGAGCGGTCGTTCCCCCTTGCACTTGGTCGCCGATGAAGTGCAGCGTTTGGCAGAAAGAGTCCGGGCGGAAGCGATAGAAATTGAGCAACTTGTGAGTGCCATTCAGCAGGGCACCTTGGAAGCACTGCAAACGATGGAAGAAAGCGCCGCACAAGTGGAAACCGGCACTGAGCTGCTGGCAAAAACCCAACTTTCCCTGCGCCGGCTCGCCAACATGAACCACAAAACAAACCAGCTGCTGCAATCTATTTCTGCCAGTACGGTGTCTCAGGCGCAAGCCTCCGCCCGCGTCCTTTCCATCCAGTTTCCGGGATTTAATTCCAATAAGTCCTGAGGCGATGCAAGGATTTTCCTCTCGTTACCAGCCTCCGCTCGTTCCGGGGCGAAAGGGCCCGCCCCTACTGCTGGTAACGCCGTTTTATCGGCTATGAAAATAAAATGTTTGTATGTTTGTAGTTGGGCTTTAGCCCAATACCCCTTCCAGCATCTGCCGACAAAAGTTGCAACTTGGGTTTATATATAGCAGTTGGCAGGCACGGGCGCGGACATGGGCCAGAAGCCCAATGCCCATGTCTTAACCTAAGTGGCTACTGCTATAAAAGCTGTGAGTTTTCCCTATGCGCGTGAGCGCCGGAGGCCATGCGCCTGGGACGCCTATACTTCGTATCTAGCGTGTCCATTACTGAGCTGTCTATTGCTATATTTCACAGGGGCGGTTTATGAAAAAAACCTTTTGACACTCTCAAGAACGAACCGCTATATCACCCTCTCAGACACAACCCTAACCATAAGCTATATTCGCCACGAGTGAAAAGTGCTATAACAGGAACTAGCTCTCTCGAAAATCCACAATCCACCTTGCTCCCTAGCGCAACATTCCCCAAACATCTAAATCTCAACAGCACCGAACTGACTCCTGAAGAATTAGAAGCCATCACCCGAGAGTCTCGCACTTTATTTTTAAATGAAGAGGCTCCGGAGCATTTGGCTGTCTTGGAGGAGGGGGTTGAGCAGCTGCAGGCGGGCGAAGATTTCTCCGACCGGCAGGAGTTGCACAGCGCCTTAATCCGAGCGGCTCACTCCCTCAAAGGCGGTGCCGGTATGGCGCAGCTGCCGGCTCTCGGCAAGCTGGCTCACATCCTGGAAGATTTGCTGATCTATTTGTTTCAATCCGGTTCCCCGGTGGGGCTAAAGCCCAACTACAAACAGCCCACCGGCACGGACGGTTTGAAGCCAGAGGCTGAAAGTATAGCACAAGTTCCTGATTTTGTCAAGACGGCGCTCTCGGTAGATTTGGAAAACTGCCTGCAGCGAGTGGAGGGGCTGCTGAGCGCTCCTGGGGCAGCGGCTGGGGAGGGCTACGGGGCGCTAGCACTGCAAGAGGCGCTCACAACTTTGGCCCAGGAGTGCACGCTGCTCGGGCAAGTCCTTTCTCTGCCTTGGCTGACACAGGAAGCTGTTGCCCTCTGTGAGGGGCTGGGGGGCGCGAATTTGCCGCTCAAGGGGCTGGCCACTACTGTGCTGGCCCAGCTGCGGCAGAAGCGCCAGCAGTTTCTGGCGGGTGAGCCGGCAGTGGCACCCCCCCCCGCCCCTGAGAACTCGCCCCAACCTTGGCCCACGGAAAAGGAAGTGGGGGAAAATGGGGGCAAGCAGGAGACAGCACAGAGTCAGCCAAAGATTCCAGAGCGGTTTTTGAAGTATATTATCTCTGACCGGGGGAACTCAGTTTCAGCAGAGCCGCTGAATTTGCGGGTGCCGGTGGCGGCTATGGACCGCATCAGCGATACCGTCGGCGAGCTGTTCATCCACTACGAGCGGCTGGCCCTCTATCAGGCCCAGTTGGAGCAAGTTCGCCGGAACCTGAAAAAACACACCCAGCGGCTCGATCCTATCCTTGAACGAGTGTGGCTGTTCCAGCACCGGCACCCGTCTGAGGTAGCTCCAGGTTTCCCCCAACTGCCATTTCTGTCAAGAGCGGCTGTGCCGCCAGAATTGGAAATGCTTGTGGAGGGGGAGAGCCGGTTGGTTCTGGAGAAAAATAATTCTAAGCAATTAAACGGAAATGGGTTCAGCCACGGGCGAGAGTTTGAAGAGGCGATCGTGCAACTGCGGGAAACGCGCTCCGATGTGGCTGCGATCGCTCGCGAATTCAAGGAAACGCTCGACCGGCTCCGCGCTTCTCTCAACAGTTTGCACGGGGACTTAACCGAGTCGCGGCTGGTGCCATTCGGGCAGCAGGCTGACCGGTTTAAGGCTTCTTTGCTGTCTCTGAACCAGCAATATAACAAGCAAGTGGAGTTAGTGGTGGAAGGTGGGGACACCCTGGTGGATCAGGCGGTTTTGGAACAGTTGCAAGCGCCTTTGACTCACCTGTTTCGCAATGCTTTTGACCACGGGATTGAGCTGACTTCGGAACGGCAGGCGCTGGGCAAACCTAAGGTGGGTCGCATGACGCTGTCCGCTGCTATCTCCGGGAATCGTGTGGTTATTTCTATTGCGGATGACGGGCGCGGAATTGACCCCCAAAAAGTCTACCGGCGGGCTGTGGAGATGGGGCTGGTAGAAAAGCTGGATTTACAAGGAAGTATTGATAATTCAGAATTGAGTCAGGGGGAGATTCTCCAGTTTCTGTTTGTGCCGGGGTTTTCGACGGCGGCAAGGGTGAGTGACCTTTCCGGGCGGGGTGTGGGGCTGGATATTGTGCGGCATCAAATCTCTCGCTTGCGGGGTGAGGTGCGGGTGGAAACTGCGCTGGGGGAGGGGACGAAGTTTACGATTTCTATTCCTTTAACCCAGAGCGTTCTGCCTCTGTTAGTCTGCCGGTGCGGGCAGCAAACTCTGGCGATTCCTTCGGTTAATGTGCTGGAAGTGATTAGTTTGTCGGAATCAACGCTTACGGTTGCGGGTTCAGTTCTCTGGCGGGAGCAATTGGTGCCGGTGTTTCCGCTACTGGAATTGCTGCCCTACAAACGTGCGGATATTGTGCCGGCAACACCGTCTCTCCAGCCGCCGGTGGGGATTGTTGCCGATGTCAGCGGGGAGCCGGTGGTTTTGGCTGCAGACGCCCTGCTTTTACAGCGGGAATTAGTTCTGAAACCTTTTGACGCTACGGTGCCGGTGCCGGCTTATATTGCGGGATGTACGGTGCTGGCCACCGGCGAGGTGGTGCCGGTGCTGTCGCCGAATCACTTTGGGGCATTAATTGTGGGGCGCGGCGTGGCAACTCAGAAGTCGGCAGTCAAAAATGGGAAGTTAGAATTTATTTATCCTGCCGGCAAGATTCCTGGCCTAACATCGTTTGCCTCAGACGCCATTCCTTCTATTTTAATTGTGGATGACTCGATTGCAGTGCGCCGGTCCCTGGAGCTGCTTCTGAATCGTGGGGGGTTCGCGGTTGTCCAGTGTGCCGATGGCAAGGAAGCTTTGCAGGAACTCCTCCATTCGGGAAGGCGGTTTGATTTGGTGATTTCGGATATTGAAATGCCGCGTATGGATGGGTTGGGTTTGCTGGCAGAGATTCGCGCCCATCCGAGTACCAGTCAGCTGCCGGTTATCATTGTGACGACGCGGGAAAGTGCGGGGCGGCAGGCTTGTACTTTGGGGGCGACGGCTTATTTCACTAAGCCTTTTGCGCCGGCGCAGTTACTGGATGCGATTGTTCAGCTGCTGGGGGAAAGGTTTGCGTAGGGGTTTGGTTTGTAGTAGGGCTTTAGCCCCAAAGCAGGCGGAACGCACCCTACAGATGCTGTCAATGCCCGATCGCCCCATGCCCCATGCCCCATGCCCCATGCCCCAAGCCCCAAGGCCCAAGCCCCAAGCCCC
>JALOOK010000398.1 GCA_025454445.1 Oscillatoria sp. Prado101
AGTAGTTGGGCATTAGCCCAAAGGAAAGTAGTTGGGCATTAGCCCAAAGGAAAGTAGTTGGGCATTAGCCCAAAGGAAAGTAGTTGGGCATTAGCCCAATCCCCGGTCGCGGTGTACACAGCAAAGGAATTTACCCTATGTGCAGAGTCGGAATTTAGACGAGGCGGAGCCTCTGGATACGGGTTCCCAGGCTCCGCCTGGGAACCAGGAAAGTTCGTAGTTGGGATGAGGGCTTTAGCCCTCACTACAAACAGCAGCTTGAGTCACAGTTGCGATAAAATAAGATAAAATAAACAAGTCAGACTTCCATCTGTAATTTAACCATGCCCGTCCTCTCCCCTGAATTAAAGCAAAGACTGTCCACCCCCCTCAAAATCGGCAAGTTTGAGGTAAAAAGCCGCGTGCTGCAATCGCCGCTATCCGGCGTCACGGACTTGGTATTCCGCCGGCTGGTGCGCCGGTACGCGCCAGAGTCGATGATGTACACCGAGATGGTGAACGCCACCGGCTTGCACTACGTCAAGCAACTCCCGAAAATTATGGAGGTAGACCCCAACGAGCGCCCGATCAGCATCCAGCTGTTTGACTGCCGGCCCGATTTTTTGGCGGAGGCGGCTGTAATGGCGGTACAAGAAGGCGCGGATACTATTGATATTAACATGGGTTGCCCGGTTAATAAAATTACCAAAAATGGCGGCGGTTCTTCCTTGCTGCGGCAACCGGAAACTGCTGAGGCAATTGTGCGCTCGGTGGTGAGAGCGGTAGAGGTGCCGGTGACTGTAAAAACTCGCATCGGCTGGTCAGACAAGGAAATTACTATCCTGGAATTTGCCAAGCGGATGGAAGATGCAGGCGCTCAGATGATTACCGTGCACGGTCGCACTCGCGCCCAAGGGTATAATGGGCCTGCTAAGTGGGAGTGGATTCGCAAAGTTAAGGAAATTCTCTCGATTCCAGTGATTGGGAATGGGGATATTTTTTCTGTTGACGCTGCAGTGCGCTGCTTAGAAGAAACCGGCGCAGATGGGGTGATGTGTTCGCGAGGAACCCTCGGCTATCCTTTCTTGGTGGGAGAAGTTGACCACTTCCTGAAAACCGGCTGCGAGTTGCCACCACCGACGCCGGTTGAGCGGCTGCAGTGCGCTAGGGAACATTTGCAAATGCTCTGGGAATATAAGGGCGTGCGCGGTGTGCGCCAAGCTCGCAAGCACATGACTTGGTATGCTAAAGGATTTGCTAATGCCGGTGAGTTGCGCGACAAGCTTTCGCGGATGGAAACTGTTGAGGATGGGTACAGGTTGATTGATGGTGCGATTGAGCAGCTGGTGTCGGGTGATGGACTGGGTGTCGGTGGGGAGGCGGATAGCCCTAGTTTGGAGTTGATGAATTGTGTTTGATGGTTTTGTTTGAACCGCGCCCGACGCGCCTGTGCGCCAAGGAAGAGGAGGGAAGTAGCTTTAGAAGAGTTTCGCCAAATGGCCAAGCTCCCGTGAGGGGCGGTACTGATTTAGGAGGGGGAGCGAGCCCCAGACTCACCCAGCTAGATTCACTCTCCTCCTGACCGTGCTAACTTTGTAAAGACTGGCGTGAATTGCAGAATAAATCTACCCCAAGGCCGATAGTTTGAGAATAGGAAGCGAGTATAATAAATGAGTGGAGAAACTAAAAGTAAGAATTCAGGCAAGCTTCTCACCGAGGGAATGCTGTTGAATCGGATGACCAATCGCATCCGCCAGTCCCTGGAGCTGCACGAGATTCTATCCGCGACGGTGGGGGAAGTGCGCTCGTTTTTGGGCACAGACCGGGTGAAAGTTTACCGGTTCGATCGGGATGGCAGCGGCCAAGTGATTGCTGAGTCTATCGGTCAAAATCGGTTGCCGTCGCTGCTGGGGCTGCACTTCCCCGCCACCGACATTCCCCCCCATATCCGCGAGATGTTTGTCAAAGCGCGAGTCCGCTCGATTGTGGATGTTCCAGCACAGCGAATTACCTTCAGCCACCTAGACAGTCTGGAGGCGAACGGCGACCTGACGGTGGAAGACATCCGCCAGCGCCCGATTGAAGAAATCCTCCAGCGATCAGTTGACCCCTGTCATATAGAATACCTGACGGCAATGGGGGTGAACTCTTCGCTGGTGGTGCCAATTTTTCACGGAAAGGAACTCTGGGGCTTGCTGGCATCCCATCACGCCGAGCCAAAAGTCTTCTCAGCTTCCGATTTGCATATTGTCCAGATGGTGGCGGATCAGGTGTCGGTGGCCATCGCCCACTCCCGCCTTTTGAGTTCCGCCCGCTCCGCCGCTCGCCGGGAAGCCTTAATCAATCAGATTTCCACCCTGCTGCACACACCGCTGAACATTCAACAAATCCTCCAGGGAGTCCTGGAAAAAATCGTGGCTGCCATCGGGGGCGCAGGCGGCAGACTTTACCTGAATCCGATGGAAACAAGCTCAGGCCCTGAACTTTACACCACCGGCACACTGCCCAAACTCTCAGGGGAAAGCGGGGAATCGGACTGGCTGGAATACCACCCGTTCTGGCAGCACCTGATGCTGCAGGCCACGCTGCCGGTGCAGGCCACTGATGGCTGGGGTGAAAAGCCCCTCGAACGCAGCCCAAAAGAAGCTGCAGCGCCGGTGCGGGCGATCGACGACCTCTACCAACAACCGAGACTGGCGCAGGTGGCTTTTGCTTTCCGGCACACCCCGATCCGGGGAATGCTGGTGATGCCCTTGCGGTACAGCCAGCAGTCTTTGGGCTGCCTCACCCTGTTCCGCAGCGAGATTGATACGGACATCCTCTGGGCCGGTCGCTTCGATCCAGATCAGCGCAATGCAAAGGTGCGCCAATCTTTTGACGCTTGGCGAGAGTTCAAGCGTGGCTGCGCCCACCCCTGGACTGAGGAAGAAATTGAACTGGTTGAGGGAGCGGGCACACACCTGTCAATGGCGGTGATGCAGAACCGGCTCTACCAGTGGGAGCGAGAGCACCGCCTGCTGGTGGAAATGCGCAACCAAGAATTGCAAGCCGCCCGCGCCGCCGCCGACGAAGCGAGCCGGCTGAAATCCGACTTCCTCTCTTCCACCAGTCACGAATTGCGCACCCCCCTCGCCTCCACGCTCAACTATTTGAAACTGCTCAAAGAAGGTTTCTACGACAGCGAAGAGGAATTCAAAGAATATATCCACATCGCCCACCAGTCAGCGGAAAACCTGGTGGCCATCATCAACGATGTCCTGGACATTGCTAAGATTGAAGCCGGTCGCATGAGTGTCAGCCCGGAGCGAGTCTTGCTCGCTCCCCTGATTGAGGAGCAGCGCCGCCTCTTCAATCTCGACAGCCGCCGCAAGGGAATTCCTCTGACTGTTGAGTGTGAGGTGGAGAGCGTTTGGGCTGATAAAGTGAAGCTCAGACAGATTCTCACAAACCTCCTCTCCAATGCCTTCAAATTTACCAGCGCCGGCGCTGTGCGCGTGCGGGCTGTCCAGCGCCTGGGAGGCGAGCCGGCGGCTCCCCTCCCACCCGTGGTTGATATTTCCGTGACTGACACCGGCATTGGCATCGACCCGAGCAAAACAGAACTCCTTTTCGAGCCTTTTGTGCAAGCCGATGGCTCGATCAAGCGGCGCTATGGCGGCACAGGTTTGGGTTTAACAGTGTGCAAGCGGTTGGTAAAGCTGATGGGGGGTGAAATCTGGCTGGAGAGTGCCGGTGAGGGTGAGGGAACCACCGTCACTTTCACTCTCCCTTACCGAGCATCACCCAACGACTTTGACACCTTGAAAGCACAGGGAGAAATAAGCCCGTGAATATTCTACTCGTAGATGACGATTACCTATTGGCCAAAGGAACTGCCAAATTAATCCAGCGCATAGGAGGGCACGAAGTCACGATCACAGACACTCCTGCTGAAATTTTCCAAAAATGTCAAGCTGGAGAAGTGGACGTGGTGCTGATGGATGTCAACCTGCCCGGGGCGATCTGGGAGGGGCAACAAGTTAGCGGGGCAGACTTGGCTCGCCTGCTGAAAACTCAACCGGCAACCGCCCACATTCCTATTATTATGGTAACAGCCTACGCCATGCTGACCGAACGGAAAACCCTCCTGGCGACTTCCGGGGCAGATGAGTTATTCACAAAACCCATCACTGACTATCAGGGACTTTTACAATTGCTTAACCAGCTCTGCCCAAACAAATCGGGAATTAGCTGAGGGTTAAAGCTTAATGGCAGGAGAGTGAGGGGGACGAGTGAGTGGTTCTCTCGTTTCTCTCGTTCCCAGCCACCCTTACGGGAAGCCTGCGGCTACAGGCTGGGAACGCTGTCCTGTCGGCTCCGCCGACAAAGGGCTTTTCAGGAATATTAAAAGCCTAACAGCTTATAAACTTGAGTGATAAAAATGCACAAAATAGCTGTAGTGGACGATGACGAATACTGGTGTCTGGCAGTCCAGCGCTTCTTCAGGAGAGATTTTGAAGTTTCTGTTTTTAAAGGAGTGGACAGGTTTTTAAGTAAAGCCGGCCAGTATGACTTAGCGATTGTAGACTTCTCAATTCCCCAGGCTCGCTACGAAACAAGTATGACCGGCAGCGAATTAATCCGCCACCTCAAAGAAACGCTGCCCGACCCTCCCCTGCTGGTTCTAGCCAGCGGATTTATTAGTACAAATGACAGGGAAGTTGGCTATCTAATTTGTCCAGAAGCAGACGATTTTATAGCCAAAGATGCTGGGCTTGACGATATTTTGCAGCGAGTTAAGACCCTGCTTGACTCAAAAAAATCTCAGCCTGTCGATTCCGAATAGCCCCAAAGTTTGTAGTTGGGCTGAAGCCCAAAGTTTGTAGTTGGGCTGAAGCCCAAAGTTTGTAGTTGGGCTGAAGCCCAAAGTTTGTAGTTGGGCTGAA
>JALOOK010000399.1 GCA_025454445.1 Oscillatoria sp. Prado101
AACCTTAACACATCCTCACCGGAGTCTGTCAAGACCTAACCCTCAAGATTTTATAGCAGTAGGCATGCAGTTTAGAACATGGGTATCATTGCATGATCGCAGTGGGCAATGGGGCATTGGGCATGCATCTGTGAGTCTTTCCTCTGCGCCTGGGGCCATGCGCCCCGATCCATGCACCAGCGGGGAATTAACCCAACTCGAAAAAACAAAGCGGTCGCACCCTCAGGCGGAGGCGACCGCAGAAAAAATGGCTAGTAGCTAATCGCTAAGGGCACAGACGCCAGAGCTTGATAGTGTCATCAAAACTGCCACTGATCAGGGTTTTACCCACAGGGCTGAAAGCCAACTTGACTTCCGATGAGTGCCCCTTGAGCGTGCCCAGATCTGCGCCGGTGTCGGACTGCCAGAGTTTGATAGTGCCGCCATAATCGCCGCTGGCCACCGTTTGGCCATCCGGGCTGAAGGCCACCGACCAAACTTTATCTGAATGGCCCGTGAAAGTGTTAAGTAAGTCGCCGGTTTTTAAATCCCAAATCTTAACAGTGCCATCCCAGCTGCCACTGGCGATTTTTTGGCCATCGGGGCTGACCGCCACCGACCAAACCGCCTCTCCATGACCGTGAAGCGTGCGCCGCAGGTTGCCGGAACGAGCACTCCACAGCTTGACCGTGCCGTCGGTACTGCCTGTGACCAGCATTTTGCCATCTGCAGAGAAAGCGACCGACTGAACGTCTGCTGTGTGCCCCCGCAGGGTGCGCAGCAATTTGCCGGTGCGGGCGCTCCACAGCTTAACCGTTTTGTCCTCACTGACACTGGCGATTTTCTGGCTGTCAGGGCTGAGGGCAACAGAGAGCACCGCCCCGGAATGGCTTTTGAGCGTGTGCAGCAACTGGCCGGTTTTGAGATTCCAAAGCTTGACAGTCTTGTCATCGCCGCCGCTGGCCAGAATTGCGCCGTTCGGGCTGATGGCCACTGACCAAACCGCCCCGGAATGCCCCGCCACAATGCTGCTCAGCTGGCCGGTGTTCAGCTGCCTGAGCTGGATTGTCCCGTCATAACTGCCACCGGCGACGGTCTGGCCATCTGGACTGACGGCCACCGCCCAAAATGGGCCGCTGTTGCCGTTGATGGTGCGCAGGGGTTGAATCTCGTCCCAGATGTGGGGAGTTGAGTACCCGATTTCTGGGGGAGTGAGCAGCACCTCTGCGGGCATTAAAGCGGTTTGCGGCACAGGAGCGGGCACGCGAGAGGTGAGGTTCCCCACCAGCAGCGCCAGCGCCGCCCCGCCCAAAGCGCTGACAGCCAGCCGCTTCTGGCGGGTGCTGACCGGCGGCAGCATCCAGGAATTCAGGTCTTTGAGCACTTGATCGGCTGATTCATAGCGCTGCTTGCTGCTGCGCTGCACCATTTTGTCGAGAATCTGGCCCAAAGAATAGCTGACCGGCGTTTTCAGGTAGTCCCGCCACACCCAGGCATCGGCTTTGATATCGAACATATCAAAGGGAGGCACTTGAGTGAGCATATAAATGCAAGTGACGCCCAAGCTGTAGAGGTCGCTGCTGCTGGTGGCTTGACCTTGGGTTTTTTCGGGGGCGGCGTACTCGGCGGAGCCGCTCACCGCACCGGTGGTGGCAAAGCTATAGCCGTGGCTGCCGGAACCGTCTCCAAAATCAACCAAAACCAGGCGGCTGTCCGACCGGCGGCAAATGATATTTTCCGGCTTGATGTCGCCGTGAATCATCTGGCGATCGTGAGCATACGCCAGCACCGGCAGGATATCCCTGAGCAACTTGCGGATGTTGCTTTCGCTGAAAGTGCCGTTATTGGCCAGGGAGTTGGCTAAATTTTCCCCCTCGATATACTCTTGCACTAAATACTGGTGGCCATCTTCTTCAAAAGACGCCCACAGTTGGGGAATCTGGGGGTGTTTGCCCAACTCATTGAGGCGGGAAGCAAAGATGCGAAATCGCTCCGCCCCCCCTCCTTTGACGGGGGTTCCCGAGGGCGTGCTGGCGTCTTGCGGGAAAAACTGCTTAATCGCGCAGCGCGGTTGGGACGGTTGGTCGTCATCCACTGCGAGATAGGTTCGGCCAAAGGCCCCCTGGCCAAGCAGTGCGATGGCCCGGTAGCGGTCCTTGAGCGACAATTTTGACCCACAGGTGAGACAAAACCCTGTCCCGTCAGGATTCTGGGGATGATGGCAATCGGAATTGAGGCAGTAACTCATACCGCAATGCAATTATAGGTCCTGAATTCTATACTAAGACTTCCCCAGAATTTTCCCCTTTCCGGGTTCGAGATCCCAGAAGTGCCGCCATCTCTGCCTTTTGACGCCTTTCCCCCCGTACCGAGCGCGAGATGAAAAATTAAGAATTATAGATTGTCGGGCAACAAACCATTCTCAACTTCAGCTTGGGGCGAGCCTCCCTGCGCGTCCCCAATCTAAAATCTCACATTCCCGCACGCGGGAGCTTGGCGGGCCGGCCAACCAGATTTTTTTACGTTTGAAAACTACTGCTATAGCGCTCAGAGCCAAGCAATTGAGAGCCGGTGCGCTGCCAGCGGGCGCTAATATAGCGTTTCTATAGTTGTGAAAACGTAGAAACCCGGTTTCTTTGAGAAACCGGGTTTCTGGCCCCTCAATTAGGTATAAATTCTTATCTCGTGGCGGGTTGATTATAGCGGTTTAGTGAGGTACTGAGAAACCCGGTTTCTTTAAGAAACCGGGTTTCTGGCATGTATCACCGGGCAGAGGAAAGCAAGGGAGCGGAAATCTCACCCAGGGGGGAAGAAGAATTTATTCCCGCTCTGCCCCGTGAGAAAAAATTATTGTTTATCTTTACCCCACCTCCCTTGCCCGCAAGCGGAAGGGGCGGGCTTGCTTTGGGCAGGTTTTTTATTTAGCTTATATTCAGCTCAATTCACCCTACAAAAAGCAAGAAGAAAGAAAAGTTCTCCACCGCGACGCCCGCGACCGAGTACCGCGCTCGCCCGAAACAGGGGGTTGGGGGGGAGACGGTTGAGAACCGGCTGCGGAATCAGAATTGATATTAGCCCGAGTGCCGGGGGTGTCAAGGCATGTCGGAAACTGTCCTGTGTTATTTCTCACGGGATAGCGCACTGCCAAACCTTGATTTTTTTATCCTGAGCGCAGCTGATCAGGGTTTTGCCATCTTTGGTGAAAACAAGACCAAACACGACGCTGGAATGACCGGGGATGGTTTGAATTGCCTTGCCGGTGCGGGTATTCCACAGCCTGATTCTACCATCCTTGCCGCTGGTGGCGAGGACGAGGCCATCGGGACGAAAGGTGACAGCCCGCAGGGATTTGATGTGCCCCTTGAAGGAATGGATCACTTCCCCGGTGCGCAGATTCAGCAGTCTGGCGATCCTGTCTGTATCGCCGGTGACGGCGAAGGTTTGGCCATCGGGGCTGACGGCGACGCTGTGCCCCCAGACTGCCTCAGGCATGTAGTTGTACACCCGTTTGCCGCTGGTGATGTGCCAGACTTCACCGCTGGTGATCAGGAATTCGCCATCCGGGCTGAACGCCAGAGAGTCTAACTCGTGGCAAAGCTTCTCGCTCTCGGCGCTTCCCAGGGTGTCGAGCAGAGCTCCGCTACTGAGCTCCCAAAGCTTGACGGTGCCGTAGCGCTCTCCTGTGGCCAGCATCTGCCCGTCCGGACTGAGAGCGAGGGCTGTAATGCTGTGATCCAGTTTGGCGAGGGTGCGCCGACACTTGCCGGTTTGGGGATTCCACACCCTGACCGTTTGGTTGTTGCTGCCACTGATTAGGCTCTGCCCGTCTTGGCTGAACACTAAGGCGTGCACGTCGTAGCTGTCTACTTCGATGGTGCGCAGCAGGTTTCCTGTTGGCAAATCCCACAGCTTGATTGTGCCGTCGTGGCTGCCGGAAGCGAGGATTTGCTCGTCGGGAGAGAGGGCGAGGGCGCGAACGGTGAGGGTGTGCCCCCTGAGGATGTGGGCGCATTTCCACTCCAGGGGCTCGACCGGCATCGGTGGCGACACCGGCAGCGGCGGCGCTGCGTCCGGGGCGGTTCCCGGCTTTGACCCGGGCTGCAATTCTTGCAGGACATCTGCGGCGGATTGATAGCGGTGATGCGGCTGGCGCAGCAGCAGCTTGCTGAGTGTCCGGCGCAGTGAGGAGGTGAGGTTGTGGCGCAAGTAATCCTGCCACACCCAGATATCCTGCCGGCTGTCTAGCAGTTCCAGGGGGTAAATCTGAGTCAGCATCTGGATGCAGGTCACGCCTAAACTGTACAAGTCGCTGGCTGGGGTTGCTTTCCCCGAAGCTCGCTCTGGTGCCGCGTACGGGGAAAGGGCGGTGCCGGTGGCGGGAGCGCCGCTAAAACCCACTAAAACAAACAGCGGCTCTGCCTGGTCGCCGCTGGCGCTCCCTGTGCGGCGGATAATGTTTTGCGGCTTGATGTCTCCATACACGAGCTGTTTTTCGTGCAGGAATTGCAGCGCCGACAGCACGTCACTGAGCAGCTTTTGCATTTCGGCTTCGGTGAAGGCACCCTCTTTGACTAGCAGTTCCGCCAGGGACAGCCCCGAGACCCATTCGCACACCAAATACTGCTGGCCATCTTGCTCGCAAAAAGCCAGCAGTTCCGGAAACTGGGGGTGCTTGCCCAGTTCCGCGAGATGGGCAGCTGTTCGCTCAAATAAGTCGGTTTTCTCTGTTTTGATTGGCTCCGCGCCCGCCCCACCCCAGAGAACCGGCAGCGACGTGTTCGCGCTACCGCTTTTGCCTTGGCGGACAAACCGCACGATCGCGCATTGCGGTTTAGACCGCTTGCGCTCATCAGTGGCCAAAAAAGTGCTGCCGCTTTTGCCGATTGGCTGGATGGGCCGGTAGCGTGCCTTGAGCAGCAA
>JALOOK010000400.1 GCA_025454445.1 Oscillatoria sp. Prado101
CTTCCGCTCCCGCGCCATCACGCCGAGAGTGCGAATCCCCAGCAAGCGCTTTGAAGATTATCAGGAATTGCTGCAACCGCTGATGGCTTTTGTTACCTAGCGCGGAAGGCTGCCGGTTAAAGGCGAACTTGCCGGTGAGGCGGAATTGCTGGCGGAATTTGGCTATTTTCGCCGCGCTTTTCAGACGATTTTACAAGTCACTGACCCCCAAGAGTGGGAAGCAATTGCAGACCGCCGCCGGCAAGACACCTTGGTTTATCTCGCCCTCAAACAAATCAGTCTGGGCGAAGACCGGTCCCTCGCCTATCCCGGATACCACGCCCCCGAAATCCAAAATGACATCAAAGGACTTTTCGGCACCTATCAAGAAGCGTGCGACACCGCTACCGCACTGCTCCACAGCACCGGCATTCTCAGCATAATCGCGAAAATTTGTCAAACCAGCAAAATCGGCCAGCAACTCCCCAACGCCCTCTGCGTTCACGTTTGCGCCCTGCAAGAACTCCACGCCATCCTGAGGATTTACGAAGGCGTGGTTTGCAGCACAATTGGGCGCATGGATGAAGCCACTCTGGTAAAATTTCACACCGACGCGCTGAAAATCTCCTACCTATTTTATCCCGACTTCGACACAGACGCCCATCCAGCCTTGCACACCAGCATGCAGGTAGATTTGAAACACCGGCGCGTCACCTACCGGGATTACGACACCTCTGACGATCCGCCGGTACTGCACCGCAAAGACGCTTGCGTCACTCCCGACTACCCGCTTTACAAGACCTTCGCCCAACTCACCCACCAGGAAGAAAACTGGGGGCTTCTCGATGATTTGAGTGCCATTCGCACGCGCAAGGGGTGGCTGAAATGTTTGCAAGAACACTGCGCGGAAATTCGCAACCATAAGGTTTATTGGCGCAAAGATGCTGACCCCTACCGCGTTAAATATTTGCGCTCGGCTAGGGAGGCGCGTCGGAAAAACCGGGAAGCGGGGGAGAGCAATTAGTTGAATGCTACCTATAAGTCTAAGCATTCATATCCCCCCAAACCCCCCTTAAAAAGGGGGGCTTTGAGAATGTCCCCCCCTTTTGAAGGGGGGGCTAGGGGGGGATCTCACCTGACTCACTTGTAAGTAGCAACTTGAGTTTTCGTTACCGGGCGAGCGTCCGGTAACGAGAATAACTCAAAACTGTTTGGCTAGCTTAACCCACTCTTCAATTCCTTTTTGGGTGGGCAGGTTTTGCGCGTTAAATGTCCGTATATCTCGCTTGTGCTGCGGGCCATAACTGACGTGCACCGGCCTGTCATCTCCATAATAATATAGAGAGTCAAACGGCAATCTCTGGGCTAATACCCACTCCACAACCTGCCGTGACGACCGTCCGACAATCAAAAAATCGCACGCCGCGCCGAGTCTCTGGCAGTAATACTTGCCATTCTTATTGACCTCATGGGCCATGTGCTGGTCGAGTGCCGGCGCGACGCGGCCATTTTTCTGACCTGTCTCTGGGTCTTTTTGCTCCAAATACCGCTTCAAATCTTTGGAGCAAAAGCCATAAGTCAGCCGGAAGCTGTCAAATCCGAACTGGTCAATAATTGGGTCGAGGATAAACTGGTTTAACTCTCGCAGGGCGGGAACCGTCTCCTCTAGGTTTTCTGGAAAGGGATTGATTTTGCCGGCATACTTTTGATAGGTCTGTGTGCAAGTGCAGAAATCCTCAAGGGTGAGGTATTTGCCCAGTTTGACTTCTTTCATAACTATTGAACCGCACAAGTAGCGCTCCCTACTGCATTACGCGCCGGCAGATGCCGGTGCGAAGTCAATCGCAATCGCAGTGGCGTAAGGGTCAATTGCCGGTTCTGGCACCTGGATGGTTAACTCCCCCAGCGGATCGGGATTGGTGAACGAGTCCATAATGGCGCACCGCGCCGTGTATTTCAGTTCCGTCCCCGTTGCCAGAACGCGCACCGATTGCACCCGCTTCACCGGCACCCCCCGCACCGAAATAGTCTCATAAGGCTTCATCAGCAAATGCAGATAAACTCGATCCCCCTTGCGGGTAGAAGGGCCATAAAATTGCCAGGGTTCCAGTCCGGGCTTTGTTCCAATTATACTTTCCCCATTGCCGCTCATCCACCTTTCCACCTCAGCCAAACGCTCCAACAGCTCTGGCTGAATTTTGCCATCCCCCATAGGGCTGACATTCAACAGCAGGTTGCCGCCTTTACCGGCCACCTCACACAGCGCGTGAATTAACTGGCCAGGTGACTTGAAATGCTTGTCAGCTGGGTTGTAACCCCAGCTTTCGTTAACAGTCATGCAAGTTTCCCAAGCGCGAGCCGGCGGTTGGGGCGGGATGAACTGCTCCGGCGTGTCGAAATCCCCGCATTCTGGCAGCCGGTCGTTAATCAGAATTTCTGGCTGCAACGAGCGAATCATCTCCTTTAGTTCCTGCGCCCGCCACTGTTCTGGGGTTCGCTCCCAACTGCCATCAAACCAGATAATATCAATTTTCCCATAGTTCGCCAGCAATTCCCGCACTTGAGCGAACATAAACTGAGTGAAGCGCTCCCAATGTTCAGGTGTGGGCTGGCGATACTCACCAAAAACGTAAGGCTTATCCACTTCAGTAAAAGCTGGGTAATCCGGGTGATGCCAGTCAATCAGCGAGAAATACAAGCCGGTGCGAATTCCTTCAGCACGCATGGCACCCACAAATTCCCGCACGATGTCTTTGCCCCAGGGCGAATGCTGAATCGAAAAGTCCGACTGTTGGGTGTGAAACATCGTAAAGCCGTCATGGTGCTTAGCAGTCAAAATGGCATATTGCATCCCCAGACGCTTGGCTAGCTTCGCCCACTCGCGCGGCTTATAGTGCTGCGGGTTAAAGCTTCGCGCCGTGCTGTGATATTCCTCAACGGGGATATTCTGGCAGTAGGGGAGGCTGAACACGCCGCCCACAAGTGGCCACGACAGCTCGCAGCCGCGCTGGCTGCTGTGTCCCCAGTGCACAAACATCCCAAAACGAGCGGTGTCAAACCAGTTTGTCATAACACAATTGTCCTGTTTAAATTCACCTAAGTTGCTACTGATAAGTCTAAGCATCCAGAGCCCTGTAAACCCCCTTTAAAAAGGGGGGCTTTGATCCCCCCCCTAAAAAAGGGGGGGCTAGGGGGGAAGGACGCTATCGCGTCCCGCTTCGCTATCGCCCCTGACTCACTTGTGACTAGGAACTTGCGTTTTAAATTAGTCTCTCTGTTTGCCAGGTTGACTTTAGCCCTGATTTCTATTCAGCCACCGGCACCGGCGCGGAGACAACCCCCATCGCTTCCAGCACACCGGCAACCCGCAGAATCAGCGCTTCATTATAAGGTGCTGCTACCAATTGCACCCCCAGCGGCAGAGCACCGGCGCGCTGAATTGGCACCGATAAAACCGGCAGCCCAATGAAAGATAAAGGCTGCGTAAATAACCCCAGATGGGGGCGCACAAGAATCTCAACCCCATCCAAAATCATCTTTTGCTGCCCGATTGCCGGTGCTGGGCAAGGCGTAGTTGGAGCTAAAATCAAATCCACATCCTGAAACACCTCCCGCACGCGATCGCGAAACCAGCGGCGGAACCGCTGCGCCCCGATGTACCAGCTCGCAGGAATCAGGGCACCGGCAAGGAAGCGATCGCGCGTGGCGGGGTCAAAATCCTGCGGGCGCGATCGCAAGTCATCCAGATGCAAGGAAGCGCCCTCGCAAGCCGTAATCACAAACGCCGCCGCGCGGGCGCGGTGCGCCTCCGGCAAGGTGACATACTGCGTTGCGCCCAGAGCGCGGGCGACTTGTTCCACCGCCTCCAGCGCTGCCGGTTCCGCACCTTTGGTGAAATAGTCGCCTGCGATCGCAATGCGAACACCGGCAATCTCTTGCAGGGACGAGGCGAGTTGCGTCTCCGCCAGAGGGCGATCGCAGCAAACCGGGTCGCGATCGTCCAGCCCTTGCAGGATATCAAACGCCGTGGCAATATCGCGCACCGAGCGGGCGAACGGCCCAATGTGGTCGAAACTGCCGGCAAACAGCACGGTGCCGGCACGCGACAGACGCCCGTAAGTCGGTTTCAGCCCGTAAACCCCGCAAAAGGCCGCCGGCACGCGAATTGAGCCATTCGTGTCCGAACCCAGCGTCAGCGGCACCAACCCACCGGCAACCGCCGCCGCCGAACCCCCGGAGGAACCGCCGGCGATGCGAGTCAAATCGTGCGGGTTGTGCGTTGCGCCGTAATGAGCGTTTTCGGTGACAAAACCGTAGGCGTACTCGTCCATATTCAGTGATCCAACCAGCACCGCACCGGCTTGTTTCAGTCGGGAAACCGCTGTGGCATCTTGAGTCGCTGGCGGTTTTTCAGCGTTAATTTTCGAGCCTGCTAGGGTGGTTGTGCCGGCAATATCAAACAGGTTCTTGACAGCAACCGGCACGCCGGCAAGCGGACCAGGGTCTTCCCCCCTGGCAATTTTCCGGTCAATTTCCTCAGCTGCTGCCAGAGCGGTATCCGCTGTTACAGACGTAAAACAGTTGAGCGCCTTATCTCTTGCGGCAATCCGGTTCAAGGCAGCAGAAACAGCGTCTTTGGCGCTGACTTGTCCTGTGCGGACTGCAGCGGCTAGCGATACGGCATCAGCTCTGTTTAAATCTAAAGTCATGGCTCAAACACCGGCGCGACTTCAATTTCCTCTGGCAGGGGGAATTCTGTCACCAGTTTGGCGACTGCCTGTATTCTAGCAAAATTCTCCACCACACCGGCGCGGTTTTCGGGTTGCAGTGGCAAATCCACCAACCGAGCCATTTGCTCAACATATTCAGCTGGTTCAAACGTCTTTTCGCTCATATTTT
>JALOOK010000401.1 GCA_025454445.1 Oscillatoria sp. Prado101
GTCGAGGTCCTGCTGTGGTCGGGAAACTGCCGACCCGGCACAGTGCGAATATTGCAATCCCTGAATGGAAGTGGGAATAAGCTGTGGGGTGCGTTCCTTTGAAGGAACGCTACTTGTCGATTACTTTCCCAACCCGTTTTTATACCTTCTGACGACAAATGAACTATCATTGTCGTGGGAAGTTTTCAATTGTTCAGCCTTATTCACTGCAACTTTTAGCTCCCCATAGGGTCCCGCCCAAAAATACTCCTTAACTAACTGGTCTTCTCCTGCCAGAGAGCCGTACACGACATAATAAACGGCATAAAGCTCTTTCTCGCTGCCGTCTCTTCTTGCTAGCACAGTCATTAGCCTCCTGATTGCAAGCGCAAACTAAAGATACGCACCCCTGACACTTGCTGCCCGGGCAGCCTGTCTAATGGCCACAAGGGGTGCAGCTGACAAAACCGGCACAATCGGGGATTCATACGCCGGGACGCTCAAAGGAACAGAAAACAATTTTAACCGGCAGACGGGGGGCGACATGAGTAAAGTTGCCGGTCGGGGCCACCGGCGGCCACATCCCTCGCCGGCAGCAGCGGACGCCGGAGAAGGCGCTGTCCAGGCGCTGGACACGCTCAAAAAAGGTGTCATGGGGAAGGTGCCGGTCAGGCACACCTTAATATATTGGTTGGCTGCGGTTGCGGGCCAGTGGCCAATCGCCCGCCGGACAAAGGCCCTGGCCCTAGTTGCGCCCTTGATCAAAGAAACCGGGTTTCTGGTTGTGGGAGTAGGGCGCTCAAGTCAAGAGGCAGGGTGGGAAACCCGGTTTCTGCGTAAGTCCTGTGAAACTTGCCGATTTTTCTTGACAAATGTCTTTGTTTATGGTATGGGGTTGAGCAGCCGCTCCCCTTGCTGGGGGGTGAGCAACAGGGGTTGTCTTGCTGGGAGAACTGATATTTGCGGCCAAAGGCCAAAGTCAGCCCGGTTTGTGGCAGCCCTGACTTTTGTTTAGCAACACCCTTTTAGATGGGGGCCGGAGAACTCCAAGATTGCTGGCAAATGTCCCGGATCTGCCCTGGCAGCCGTCAAAGCAAAAAATGTTCTACAATATCATACAGCCGCTGGCTTAGAAATAGCAAAACAAATAAATGACAGCGGCAGTTGGTTCTCAGGACAGACTGTGGCGCTCTCGCGGAAGAATAGCCAGTTATTGACGCTGCCATAGCATTTAGCAGTATTTTTTGCAAGCCCAATTATCTTAAGATTTCCTAAAATTATTGAAGCGGCAGGGAGAAGTTGAACAGCCCTGTTCCTTATATAGAACCGGCACGGAATTAAACAGTGTTGAGGGTGCTAAAGCTTGATCCGGTGAGACTGGGGCGGGCGCTTCGGGGAAAAACTGTATAGCAGATAACACTGTGCGGGGTTCGGCAAGTATCGGCAACCGGCAGGCGCTGTAGACAATATTGAGGTATGCTAAAATGTGACCCTGCTTTCAGCGTTGGTTCCGGGAAAAAGGTGCGTAAGCTCCAACATTGTACTTGATACCATGAAGTGAGAGGCGCTCAATCGCCGAAAGAAAAAATAAAATTTAGTGCCGGGATGTTGCCAAGGGCAAAGTAGAGAGCAAATATAAATAAAAAACAAAGAAAATGGCAGGTTAGAAAAACTTGCCGCACAATAAATCCTGTAGCGCGGGCAACAAAAAAAGCGTTACACACGGTTTCACCAAAAAGAGTGCTGCAAGAGCAGCCAAGGAGTAACTAATGACACAGAGCAACTACGGTCTAGACCGGCACGGGATTGTACATACTGGCAATCTCTACTGGAATCTATCCACTCCAGCTCTTTACGAAGAAGCCGCCCGACGCCGCGAGGGGTTTATTTCCCACCTGGGGCCAATAGTGGTGCGCACGGGCCAGTACACCGGGCGCTCACCCAACGATAAATTTATAGTCCGCGAGCCAGAGAGCGAAGGAGAAATCTGGTGGGGCAAAGTCAACCAAGCGTTCGAGGCCCAGCGCTTCGAGAGTCTGTACGCCCGGATGCTGGCGTACCTGCAAGGACGGGACCTGTTTATTCAAGACTGCTATGCCGGCGCGGACCCCAACTACCGGATTTCGGTGCGCGTGATCACGGAGACAGCATGGCACAGCCTGTTCGCGCACAACATGTTCATCCAGCCGCCGCATGAAGACCTAGCCGGCTTCGTGCCCGACTTCACCATTATTAACGTGCCCAACTTCCACGCCGTGCCAGAATTGGACGGCACCAACTCGGAAGCTTGCGTGATCGTCAATTTTGCTCGCCGGCTGATTTTGATTGGCGGTACGAGCTATGCCGGTGAAATCAAGAAATCGGTGTTCACCATCCTCAACTACCTGCTGCCGCACAAACACGTCCTCTCCATGCACTGCTCGGCCAATATCGGCGCGGATGGGGACACGGCAATCTTCTTCGGGCTGTCTGGCACCGGCAAAACCACCCTGTCAGCGGACCCGCACCGCACCCTGATTGGTGACGACGAACACGGCTGGAGTGACGAGGGGATTTTCAACTTCGAGGGCGGCTGCTACGCCAAAGTGATTCGCCTCTCAGCGACAGCGGAGCCAGAAATTTACGCCACCACTCGCCGCTTCGGCACGGTGCTGGAAAACGTGGCGATCGATACGGTGACGCGACGCCTGAATTTGGACGACGAGAGCCTGACGGAAAATACCCGCGCCGCTTATCCCCTCTCTCACATTCCCAACGCCAGCCACACCGGCATCGGCAACCATCCCAAGAACGTCATCTTCCTGACTGCAGATGCCTTTGGCGTCATGCCGCCAATCGCTCTGCTCAATAAAGAGCAGGCCATGTACCACTTCCTGAGCGGCTATACCGCCAAGGTTGCCGGCACAGAGCGGGGAATGGGCAGCGAGCCGCAAGCCACCTTCAGCGCCTGCTTCGGCGCACCCTTCATGGCCCTGCACCCCAGCGTCTACGCCGGCTTGCTCGGAGAGCGGGTTGTCAACCAAAACGCCAAAGTCTGGCTGGTGAACACCGGCTGGACGGGTGGCCCCTACGGAGTGGGCCACCGGATGTCCATCCAGTACACCCGCACGCTTCTGAATGCAGTCCTCAATGGCTCTCTGGATAGCGTGCCGATGAGTCAAGATCCCATCTTCGGTTTCATGGTGCCAGACAGCTGCCCCGAAGTGCCCAGTGAGGTGCTCAAGCCCCGCCTGACTTGGAGCGATCCAGCGGCTTACGACGCCCAAGCCAGCAAACTCGCCGAGATGTTTATCAAGAACTTCCAGCAGTTCACCGATGTTGTTGACGCTTCCGTGATGGCCGGCGCACCTCGGACCGCAGTCCCTGTTTGAGCGACTGTTAGATAGACTCCGGTTAGACAGTTTTTTACAGCAACAGCTGTATGTTGCGGTTCTGGGAGAATGGAAATTCTCTCAGGACCCTTATTTTTTATTGGGCCACCGGCATGGGACAGGCATTCTGCCAGCAACCTGGTTTCTTAAAGAAACCGGGTTTCTCAGTATTCCTCGCTCCCCCCGGGCGCGTTCCCGCAGGGGGCCTGTGAACGATGCGCTGTCCGGGGGATCAATCCAAAATCCGGGCATCCTTGCATCCAAAATCCTTGCATCCAAAATTGGGATAGAGTGGGTCGAGTAGGGGCGGGTTCGCCCAAAATATCTGCTGGGAGCTTCGGATATCAATAAACCCGCCCCTGCTTTTTGAGCGGGATTTCCTCAGATGTTTCCAGAAAAGTCAACTATCCTCTACAACCTGATTATGATAGCGCTCGATCTGGCGGCGCTTTCGATTGTGCGCCGGCACAAACCCGGAAGGGTTGCCCTCGCCAACCTCTTTCCCCTAGCCTTGGCTGGGATTGTCGCCGCTGTCACTCTGGGAAAAGGTATTTTCGGCGTCCTCCAGATGTTAAGCTATGGGGTATTCTTGCACGGCTTTATTGTCCTCACCGGCATTGCCTTGATCTGGCGGCGGGAGTTTAGAGGAGTGGCTATTGCCAGCGCTGTATTAGCTTTTCTCCTCGGTGCGATTGCGATTGACGCCATTTTCATCGAACCATACTGGCTAGAAGTGTCTCGCGTTCAGCTAAAATCGCCCAAGCTGGAACAACCTTTGAAAATCGCTGTTGTTGCTGATTTCCAGACAAACGTTTGGGGCGAGTACCAGCGGGACACCCTGCGCAAAGCCGTCGCGGAAAAGGCAGACATGATGCTTCTCGCCGGAGATTATTTGTCACAGTATAATAGCAAACACCAGGTAGTATTGCGCCAACAGTTCAATGCTTTCCTCAAAGAAATTAATTTCAGTGCGCCCCTGGGAGTGTACGCGGTTAGCGGAGATGTTGAGCAGTACATGGAACCCCAAAACTGGCCGGAGAATTTTGCGGGGCTGCCGGTGACGGTATTTACGGAAAATAAAACCATAAAGCTGCCGGGAATGTGCGTCACGGGGCTAACCCTGGGCGCTTCCAGGAATGCTGAGTTGCGGGTGCCGGAATGCGACGGATTTCACATTGTTCTCGGACACGCGCCAGACTTCGCACTGGGGGATATCCGCGCTGATTTGCTCGTAGCCGGTCACACCCACGGGGGTCAGGTGCGGCTTCCTTTCATTGGGCCCATTGTTACAATGTCTAAAGTGCCCCGTCAGTGGACTGCCGGTGTGACGGAACTCCCCGGAAACCGCACGCTGGTGGTGTCGCGCGGTATCGGGATGAAGATAGGGGGTTATGCGCCCCGGTTGAGGTTTTTGTGCCGTCCGGAGCTAGTTTTTATTGAGGTGCTGCCGGCATAGTGATAAACTGCCTTAATGGTTGTTTAAAAATTATCCCCAGCCCGCCACAGGCGAAACAGCCCGTAGGACAG
>JALOOK010000402.1 GCA_025454445.1 Oscillatoria sp. Prado101
CCCCCGGCGCATTTTCATCGGCGACGTACACGGTCACTACGATGGCCTCATGGTTCTCTTGGAGTCGATCGCCCCAGGAAAGGACGACCGGGTTTATTTCCTGGGCGACTTAATCGATCGCGGCCCAATGAGCGCTGAGGTCGTGGAATTTGTGCGGCAAAGTTCCTATTCTTGCCTGTTGGGTAACCACGAGCAAATGTTGCTCAATGCCTTCCCCAACGGACGCCAGCATAACCAAGCAATGGCGGCATGGCTTTACAGCGGCGGGAAAGCGACACTGGCCAGTTACCGCAAACACACCGGCTTGATGTTGGAACACCTGGAGTGGATGCGGACGCTGCCGGTCTACCTGGACTTGGGGGATATCTGGCTGGCTCACGCCGGTGTCGATCCGCATCTGCCGCTGGAGAAGCAAACTACTGAGCAATTTTGCTGGGTGCGGGATGAATTCCACCAGATCGCCAAGCCCTACTTCCCCAACAAACTGATCCTGACCGGCCACACGATTACCTTTACTCTGCCGGGAATCGCCCCCGGAGAGCTGGCTCAAGGCCCGGGGTGGCTGGACATCGACACCGGCGTCTATCACCCCCTGAGCGGCTGGCTGACCGGCGTGGACATCACCAATGGCAAAGTCTATCAAGTCAACGTCTTGCAGTACATGATCCGCACCCTGTCCCTGGATCAGGCGGCCAAGCCGGTGCAGCCAGCCAAGCAGCAGGCTGACGAAGAAAGAAACCCGGTTTCTTGAAGAAACCGGGTTTCTGGAGCTTGAGTTTTTTTGCGCCCTCTGACTCAATTACCATTACAGGGGCTGGATTCTGGCTCTGTAGGCCGAGCTGTCCAAGCCACTGCCGGCGTTAGTCGGGACTGAGTTTATTTTCTCTTTGATAGCTTGAATGCGATCTTCGGTGGCGGGGTGAGTGCTCAAAAAGGTGGGAGCCGACCCTCCCCTTTTATCCATGAGTTTTTCAAAAAATGCAATCATCGCAGATGGATCGTAGCCGGCTTTTCCTAACATGTCAAGCCCTCTTTCATCCGCTTCGTATTCGTACTGGCGGCTTCTGGGAAGGCGCAGCGCCAGCTGCACCCCCAGCTGCACGGCTGTGTTGCGGTCAATGCCGGCGGCGGAGGCGATTCCTTGTTCGATCGCCGCCTTTTTAATCCCCTTGAGGACGTGCTTACCCTCAATGTGGCCTATTTCATGGGCCATGACGCTGGCCAGCTGGGCTTCGTTGTCTGCGGCTTTGATGGTGCCGGTGTTGATGTACACAAAGCCCCCCACCGTGGCAAAGGCATTGATGCCGTCGTCTCTAACCACCTGAAACGTATAGGGGATATTCGAGCGAGACCTGTTGGCAGCCAGCCGCTGACCGATCTGGTTGATATAGCCGTTGAGAGCGGGATCTTTGTAGAGCTTGATTTCTCTGGACACCAGCTGCTGATTAATTGCCTTGCCAAACTCTACCTCTTGCTCCGCAGACATGTTTGACAGCTGAACCCCCTGAATCACCTGAATTCCACCGCGAATCAGGTCTTGGATGGAAATTGCCCTGGCTGGAACGGGCGATCCCACGACCACTCCCAGAGCCACTACAGCAGAGAGCAACCCGTAGAACCAGCGCCGGTGGGAACGCCGGGGAATCAACCGCAAAGGATTAAACATAGGATCTGTGTGAGGAGACATTATAAAACAACTCTCTAGTGGACGACTGTTAGAATCTAGTTTAGTGTTCCCTGCACCAGAGTGGCTCGCTCGATGGCGTTGCACCAGGATGATTCAAACTTTTTCCGACGCGCTTTAATCCCCTCTAGCTCCCCCTTCCCGTGGACGGGGAGGGGGTTGGGGGGTGGAGTTGTTTATCCGGCGCGCTCTGTGCAACGCTGGCTCAATATTGACACCGGCGGGAAAAATTATCAGCCTGCGCCCAAAGTCACCTGAACCCGATCGCCCGTAATGGTAATCTCTGTGTTAGCTTAGACAACTGTGATTTTTCGGAGAGGGGATTCCCCTATGAAGATTTTAGATTCTCAAGGTCGGCTGTTTGGTAAGGTTAGCATCCTGGATGTGGGAGCGGCGCTGGTGATTCTGCTGGTTGTGGTGGGGATTTTCTTCTTTCCCGGCACCTCCGGATCTGTGGCTCAAATCGGCGTCAGCGAAAAACCCATAGAGGTGGATGTGATTGTCCGAGGTTTGAGCGTGCGCGATCCCGAAGCTCTATTAAAAGAGTGGGATAAAACCAAGAAGACCAGTATTATTATTCGCAACCAGCCCTACGGCGAGATTGCGATTAAATCCGTACAGCGGCTGGACAAAATGCTGGCAATTCCCCAGCCAAATGGAGCGGTAAAAGCTCTGCCAGATCCCAGGGTTGAGGAGTCTTACAGCAGCAACCTGCTGATGACACTGACTGGCCCAGCTAAAATTACTCCCAATGGGCCGGTACTCGGCAACGAAAAAATCAAGATTGGGACTACTCTGGAGCTAGACGGCTTCAGCTATAACTTCAAATCGAGCGTGATCGACGTGCGAGTTGTGGATGGAAAACAGTCCCGCAGCTAATAGGTGAACCCGTTGCTAGAGCGCCGGTCAAGACATCTGAGAAACAGGGTTTATTTTGGCTTTCGCTGCCAAGGAAAGACCGGCAAAAGGAGCAGTCAACCTCGATAAATAGGCTGAACAGGTGCGCTCCTCTTGGGGACGCACCGGCAATTTTTTTTGTTCCCAACCGGCTCACACGAAATGCTGCAAGACCCCGCAATCCGCAACCCCATTGCCATCAGTTTTGGCGCGATTGCCGGTGCCCTGAGTCGCTACTACCTGACTTTGTGGTTCGCTCAGCGCTTCGGCACCGGCTTTCCCTACGGCACCTTTTTCATCAACCTCACCGGCTGTTTCGGCATGGGCTTCTTCGCCACCCTGGCGCTAGAGCGGGTGGCGGCGATTCCCCCAGATGTCCGGCTATTAGTCACCACCGGCTTCTTAGGTGCCTACACTACTTTTTCCACCTACGGGCTGGATACAATTGCCCTGCTGCGCACTCAGAACTTCCTGACAGCCGGTTTTTACTGGGCCGGCAGTGCTTTACTGGGAATTATAAGCGTTCAGTTGGGTGTGATTTTAGCCCGGTTGGGAAGGTAGGGAAACAGCCATGACAGTTTGGAAACAGCTGACAGTCTATATTGATGAATCTGACCACTGGCACCACCAGCCCCTCTATACGGCGCTGATTGAAAAGGCTCGCGAGCGGGGACTGGCTGGAGCAACTGCATCAAGAGCCATCGCTGGGTTTGGCAAACACAGTACAGTGCATGCAACGCATTTGCTAGATTTGTCTTCTGACTTGCCGGTGGTGGTGACAGTTATTGACCGCGAGGAGGCGCTGGTTGAATTTTTGCCTGCCGTCAAAGAGATGGTAAAAGAGGGATTGATTACCCTGCAAACGGTAGAAGTCCTCAAGTAGAAAGGGCCTGTAGGGGCGGGTTTACCCAAAATGTCTCTACGAAGTTCAGATGTTGGTGAACCCGCCCCTACAAGACGATTTTCAAGTCAAAGCCTCCAGATGGTGTTCCCAGCCTGAGCCTGGGAACGAGAGAAACCGGGTTTCTTTTGGCTTTCCCCACTCAGAGTTGGTGTTGGCGGGAAAAGAAACCCGGTTTCTTGCCGCATTAGGGTGCGGCACGCAAAACACTTCGCACCCCACGCCTTACTGCTGCTGTTCCTCACCGGTGCGCCGAGACTTAACCCGGTCAATTTCCCGCTGCAATTCTTCAACTTGCCGGCGCAACGCCTCCACATCAGTGTTCGCTGTTTGCGAGTTCGGCGTTTTCGCTTCCACCTCAACCGCGCCCTCAGCTCTCGCTCGCGGATAATTGCCGCTGCGGATTTGGCGATACTCTTCCGAAGCCGCCCACTCCTGCAAGTAGCGAACCCGCTCCACAGTAAATGGATGGGTGAGAAACACCCCTTGACTAATGTTATTATACAGTAAAAACTTGTACACTTGATTCAGACTGTCTTCGTCAAGGTCTTGATACCTCTGTGCTTGCCGGATAAACTCATCCAAACTGCATTCGTTATTGTGCTTGACACTACCGCCGGCAAGCTTCATCATCGTCTGCAGCACCGGCTTAGGGGCGTCTGTGACTAAAAGAGCCGCGCGGTCAGCAGAAAGTTCTGCTCGGCGCAGCCATTCGTAGAACGCAAAAATCAAACCCCGGCTCAGTATATTGCCGATTCCAAATGTCAAGTCACCGATGAAAGCAGCGACTCCCAAAGCCCAAATTGCCATCTGATTTAAAGTAGTGTGACCGCATTTAATATGCCCTAATTCATGGGCAATTACCGTGCGAATTTCATCCTCGATCAACAAGTCCAGCAGCCCAGCGTTGAGAACCACCGAGGGTTGCTCTTGTCCCAGTGCGTAGGCGTTAGCCAGCGGAGTAACCACGGCGGGAGCCAGCGTGCGAACAACAGTCATCGTATACAACATGGGGCTCGCATAGAACAGACCACCCGAAAGGTTCGGCGTGATGTTCGCCTCGTTGGGATTACCCAATGCCGGCGTTACTGTTGTCTGCGGATTGGCCACCGTGAATAAACGACCCTGCTTGTCCGTAATAGCTACACGGAAGATGATACGGTCACCGGCGGCGAGAGAACCCGGGTAAGCGACCATGGTACACACATCCGGGAAGATACCGGAACAGGTCGTTCCGTCCGGGTCCGTCGTCAGTGTGGCCAGTTGCGCTACCGTCTCATCGTGTGTTACCGTCAACGGGGTCGAACGAAGATACTCGCTGTACGTAGGCTCCGCCACTTTGGCAAAGGCTGCATCAATAGCTGCCTGGTCAAACGTCTTCACGAGGACCTC
>JALOOK010000029.1 GCA_025454445.1 Oscillatoria sp. Prado101
GATTTTTACTGACCGCCCCCTTCCACAAACCATAAAGCGGAGTCGGGCTGCAATTTTTGCTCTACCTCTGCCAAAGAAACAGAAGGTGATCCCCCATCATCATCATCTTCAGATTCTAGAAGTGGCCCTCGACTCGCACTGGCACTGCCAAAGCCGAGCAAGGTTTCGAGAGCATTCTGTGGATTCTTGGCGTTGTCGCCGGTGAGCGTTAACAGCATATTATTATTGCTGCAGCTTTCTGAGCCGCTCACCAAACACACAACAGGGGCACTGTTTACCGTTCCGACTGTGAACTTCAAGTCCGCCCAGGAGTTTATCCCCTTAGCAACTATCATATTGTTCAAACGAGCCGTAACCTCTTGGCAGCGTTTTTCTGGTGTCAGCGATCCAATTTCTTTGCTCCAATTTACTAAGGGTTGCGGGCTGGTATTATTCTCCCGAAAGGCGACCGTTGCGAAGTCACTGCCCTTGGACTTTACGCAGCTAAAGTACGGTGTGCTTGGATTGGCAGGCGTTCCCTGCGCCACTGCGACTATTTCCGGCTCTTTGCCATTGCTGGCCAAGGTATTGTTTCCCATATCTGGCTGGGCTTGACCTAGGGCCACTATCCCATAGTCACTGTTATTTTCGATAGTATTCCCCCGCAAAACTGGACGGGCTTTCTGCGTCACCACTACGCCCGACCGGTTGCCGCGTATCTGGTTGCTCTCCACTAATACGGTTGATGTCCCGCCAATGGCCAGACCGAAACCCGTATTTTCAAAACTGTTATCCCGGATTTCCCCTTGAGCTTGCCCCGCTACGGCAATGCCGTTGCCGGTGTTATTGCGAAACATATTCCTTTCAATTCGGGGGGCTGCACTGCCCGCCACAAAAACCCCTTCCCGGTTATTGCTGACAAATGTACTATCCTGAATCGCCGGATTGCCGTCCTCCACCCAAATGCCGGTGCCTCGGGTGTTGGGATTGGTAATCGTCACTCCGATAATTTGACTGTTCGGCGCTGCCACGATGGTGGCACTCTGCATGGAAAAGACGGGGCTGCGATAATCGCCGCCGCCGACAATCTCGACTCCCTGACCTTTTTGGCTGTCATTTCCCTTGAGAATCACTCCAGCTTTCAGCTGCAGCGGAAATGTCTCGCTTGTGTACTGCCCCGGTGCCAGCTGGATCACCGTCCCTGAAGAAGCCTGTTGCAGGGCGTAGCTAATCGTGCGAAAGGCGCTTCCCTGACTTTGGCCAGCACTGGCTGAGTCTGCCCCCGACTGCGGGTTCACATAAACAGTGCGTTGCTGGGCGACCGCCTGTTGCGGTAAAATTGCTATCGTACCTTTAACCCCTCCCTCACCCACCACCACACTGGCTCGGTCTGCCAGCAAGGCAGCCCCAGAAAAAGCCAAAGTGGCTGCTAAAACTCGATAAATATAGGCGGATTTCATGGCTGTCACCACAATACAATCCCGGACATCTCAATTTTAAATCGAAATTTCCCGGGCCGCCTAGAATTTTTAACAAAATTTTACAATTCAGGCTAGCTGTGGCAACCCTGAGCGGTGGAGCTGTTGTATAATTCCGTTTTCTGAGCGCCTCTGACACGAGTGCCTCTGATCCCCTCTGACAGGGGAGGTGTCTTGGAGAGCGCCGAATCGCCTCTTTTCACCTGTGGCAGCGGCGGTGATTTAAACAAGCAATTAAACGTAATTTCTATGTTTTTCTAGTCGGCATTGACTGCATATTTCAGGTATAAATGGCAGATATTAAACAAGCGCCTACTAAAAATCCGGCTATTTAGAACCGATTGCACCGGCACGCTTTGGGGGCGAGGGCCAGAAACCCGGTTTCTTTAAGAAACCGGGTTTCTACATATTTAGAACCGATTGCACCGGCACGCTTTGGGGGCGGGGGCCAGAAACCCGGTTTCTTTGAGAAACCGGGTTTCTACTTCTACACCGGCATGGCGGCTAGGACAGGTTTGAGATTGACTGTGCTGCCAGGGGCATACACTTGAAACACATAATCCGCAATCATCCGGTCAGTATTGAACAGCGGCGAATTCGTCTTGATCGACTCCTTCATCATCTTAATCCAGCCGGTGGGAATCCCATTCTGATCTCGGTCATAGAAGAGGGGAACAATTTCCTGTTCAAGCAGTCGGTAGAGAGATTCCGCATCAATGCGATCTTGCAACTCCTGATCGCTGGTGTGGGCGTCTTCGCCGATAGCCCAGCCATTGAGAGCTTTGCCCGAGGCATCTGTCTTGTAGCCCTCGCACCACCAGCCGTCGAGAACGCTGCAATTCAGACCGCCATTGAAACAGACTTTCTCACCGCTAGTTCCGGAAGCTTCCAGAGGGCGGCGGGGGTTATTCAGCCAGACATCCACACCTTGCACCAGTTTTTGGCCGGTGTAGATATCGTAATCTTCAATAAACGCCACCCGCTTGAGAATCGACGGGTGCTTGCACCACTCCATCAGCCGCTGAATAATCCGCTTGCCCTCTTCATCGCGGGGGTGAGACTTGCCGGCGAAGATAATTTGCACCGGACGACCGGCATTGCCAAAAATCCGCAAAGCCCGCTCTGCATCCCGGATCAGCAGGTGTCCGCGCTTGTAGGGGCTGAAGCGCCGCGCAAACCCAATGGTGAGTGCATTCGGGTCTAGCAGTTCCTCTGCAGCGTCGGTGAACTCCTGCGATTCGCCGCGACGCTGCCGCGCCAGCTTGACTTTAGCGCGGGTGTATGCTATGAGCCGCTCCTTGAGAACTTGGTGACGCCACCAGATTTCCTGATCGGGAATCTCATCTACCTTAGCCCACATTTGCGGGTCAGCGAGATGGCTCTGCCAGTCGGCCCCCAGGTACTCGGCGTAGAGGTCGCTGAGCAGGGGAGCCGTCCAGGTGGGGGCGTGGACGCCATTGGTAATGTGGCCAATGGGCACTTTATCTTCGGGCCGGTCTGGATAGAGGATAGTCCACATCTTGCGGGAAACGTGACCGTGCAGTTCGCTGACGCCGTTGGCTGTCCGGCAGAGGCGGAGGGCCAAAACCGTCATGCCGAAGGGCTCCCAGGGGTCGCCGAGCCGGCGGGCACCCAGAGCCAGGAACTGCTCGCGAGACAGGCCCAGTTGCGGCCAGTAGTGGGCGAAGAACGAGTCCATCAGGTCAGACGAGAAAACGTCGTGACCGGCAGGCACGGGAGTGTGAGTGGTGAAGGCGCAGCGAGAGCGCACGTCCGCTTCAATATCATAGAAAGACTTGCCGGTCTTAACAATGTCGTTGCGGGCCACTTCCAGGGTGGAAAATGCCGCGTGGCCTTCATTGAGGTGATAGACAGAAGGCTCAATCCCCAGGGCTTTCAGAACCCGCACGCCGCCAATCCCCAGCACCACTTCCTGAGCGATGCGGGTTTCTTGGTTGCCGCCGTAGAGGTGTCCCGTCAGCCAGCGGTCAATGGGGTCATTGTCCGAGCGGTCTGTATCCATCAGGTAGAGGGGCACGCGACCCACCTGCGCCCGCCAGATTTGCACCTTCACCTGTCGCTGGCGGATTTGCAACTCCACAGTCAGGGGTTCCCCTTTCTCGTCGCAGATCAGCTCCAGGGGCATGTTCTCGAAATGATTGTCGATGTAGAATTCTTCCTGCCAGCCGGCGCGGTTGAGGCGCTGGCGGAAGTAACCCTGGCGGTACAGCAGCCCCACGCCCACCATTGGCACGCCCAGATCCGAGGCGGACTTGAGGTGGTCGCCGGCCAAAATCCCCAAACCGCCGGAGTACACCGGCAGCGATTCGTGGATGCCAAATTCGGCGCAGAAATAGGCTACCGGGTGTTCCCGAGTAATCTCGGGCACGACGCCACTGGCCCAAGTCGTGCTCGACAACATGTAGCTGTCAAACTGTGCGGCGAGAGATTTAACCTGCTTGATATAGGAGGGGTCTTCCGTCAGCTGGGTCAAGCGCTCGCTAGAAACAGACTTGAGAATAGCCACTGGGTTGTGGTCGCAGAGATCCCACTGATCGGGATTAATCCGCTGAAATAGGGAAACACGGTCAGTTGTCCAGCTCCACCAATAGTTGTATGCCAAGTCTGCCAATCGCTTTAGGGGAAGCGGCAATTTCTGGGCCAGCTTTTTGGCAGCTGTCATAACACGCTCTTTTGTCATAGGACTCAATCCATCTCAATACTCTGGCTGTTCACTGATTTCGATGAAGGCACCGGCGACGGACCGCGCCCAAAGGGAACCGCAAGTGTCCCGCACGGGATACCGGCGTGTCAGTGCCTTCAGAAAATCCAATCCAGCTGACTGAATTTTAGATTTACAGGATTTCCCGGCAGAGGCGGTATTTTTTTACATTTTTTCAAGCTTTCTCCTGTTACCTCTGTCAAGGGCTAGCCAAAATTTTTTTCGTGACAGGGGGCAGAAACCGGGTTTCTTTTGCTGGAGTTAGCATGACCGCTTCAACCGGCACAGTTTATTCTGTATAAATCGCGTCTCTACAAGAATTTGCCTGCCAAACCGGGATAAATAGCGCCCGCACGGGTGTGCCGGGCCTTTTGGGAGCCGGTCAGCTCTGGAGCGGGCTTTGGCATGCTTGAACCGGCATCTCCGCAGGGGGCGCTGGCAAATGGCGCTGCCGGTGAGCGATAATTTTCTAGAGCTACTCAAAAATCGGCGCTGTTACCACTTGGACTCCTATGAATCCTGCCCTGTCACAATTCGGCACTCAGATGTCCCACCTGACCGGGGTGCGGGCGATTATGAAAGACATTATTGAAACCCTGCGCTCCGGTAGCGGGCAGGAGTTTATCAATTTGAGTGCCGGCAACCCGGTAATTTTGCCCGAGGTGGAGGGGCTGTGGCGGGATTGCACGGCGGAACTGCTGGCCAGCTCGGAGTACGGCGAGGTGGTTTGCCGGTACGGGTCATCTCAAGGATACCAGCCGCTGATTGAGGCGATTGTCGGAGATTTCAATCGCCGCTACGGGTTGAATCTAACCGACCGCAATGTCCTGATCACCCCCGGCAGTCAAGCCCTCTACTTCTACGCCGCTAATGCCTTTGGAGGGTACACCGGCAGTGGCCAGCTCAAACAAATTGTCCTGCCCCTCAGTCCCGACTATACCGGCTACGGCGGCGTCACCTTGGTGCCAGAGGCGCTGATCGCCTACAAACCAGCCCTGGACATCGACGCGCCCAACCACCGCTTTAAATATCGCCCCGATTTCAGCCAGCTGGCGATTGATGAAAACACCGGCTGCGTGATTTTCTCCCGCCCCTGCAACCCCACCGGCAATGTCCTCACTGACGATGAGGTGAAAAAAATTGCCGCTCTCGCTGCCCCATACGATGTGCCGGTGATCGTTGACTCCGCCTACGCGCCTCCCTTCCCGGCGCTCAACTTCACGGAGATGACGCCGGTGTTCGGCGGCAATATCTTGCACGGCATCAGCTTGTCCAAGGCTGGCCTACCGGGAGAGCGGATTGGCATCGCTATCGGACACGAGCGGCTGATTCAGGTGCTGGAATCTTTCCAGACTAATTTGTGCATTCACTCGCCGCGCTACGGACAAGCGATCGCCGCCCGCGCGATCGCCTCTGGCGCTCTGGCTGAGATTGCCGAACGGGTGATTCGCCCCTACTACCAGAGCAAGTTTACCGTTGTGGAAAGTACCACTCACCGAGCTATGCCCCAGAACCTGCCCTGGTTGCTGCATCGCGGCGAAGGGGCGATCTTTGCTTGGCTGTGGTTGCAGGATCTGCCGGTCAGCGACTGGGAGTTCTACCAGCTGCTCAAGCAGGTGGGGGTAATTGTGGTTCCCGGGAGTTCTTTCTTCCCCGGTTTGCGCGAAGATTGGCCGCACAAGCACCAGTGCGTCCGCATCAGCCTCACCGCTAGCGACGGGGACATTGAAACCGGCATGCAGCGCTTGGCCAAGGTTGTCGAGCAAGTTTACCAGCAGTCAGCGGTTAGCTGTCAGCCCGGATAATATCCGGTTGTATGCTTGTCAGACGGCAGAATCAATTCTGCCGCTATACAAACAAAGCCCGCCTGCGCGGGCTTAGATTTTTAAGGCGGATACTCTTTGAAAATCCGGTTAATCACACCCAATAAAATACCTCGCGCTCACGCCCTCTAAGATGGAGAGGGAAGATTTGGCGGTAATGGTGAATGGGGAGTGTTCAAAAAGATGAGAGAGGATTTTATTGGCCGCGAGCCGGTCACAAAAAACAATGACAAATGACAATTGGCTAGAAATCGGCAAAATTGTGGCACCTCAAGGTTTGGACGGGGAGGTGCGGGTTTATCCGAGTTCTGATTTTCCGGAACGGTTTTTGGAGCCGGGACGCCGGTGGTTGCGGCGCACCGGCGCTGGGGAACCGCAGCCGGTTGAGTTGCTGGGGGGGCGGTATATTCCTGGCAAAGGTATGTATGTGGTGCAGCTGGCTGGCGTTGAGGACCGCAACCAGGCAGAGGCGCTGGCGGGTGCGATTCTGCTGGTGCCAGAAACCGACCGCCCTGCTTTGGAGGAAGATGAGTATCACGTCCGGGATTTGCTGGGTTTGCAGGTGTTCAACCAGCTGACCGGCGAATTCATCGGCACGGTGGTGGATGTTATCCCCGCCGGCAATGATTTGCTGGAGGTGAAGCTCAAGGAGTCACCCCAGGCGGTTCCCGCTGCTGCGGAAGACGCCCCACCGGCACCGGGGGGTAAAAAAGGCAAAACCAAGGCAAAACCAGCCGCACCGGCAACGGTGCTGATTCCGTTTGTCAAGGAGATTGTGCCGGTGGTGGACTTACAAGCCGGTCGGGTTGAGGTTGCGCCGCCTGCCGGTTTGCTGGAAACTAATTTGTGAGCCGCTTTGTGAGCCGCTTTGTGAGCCGCCCCCCGTCAGGTGCCCTCTGTTGTTGAGCAGCTAATGGCGTCTTAACCCGATTGAACATCGAGAAACCAGGTTTCTGAAAGAAATCTGGTTTCTTAAAGAATTTCCGGTCAGGGCTATGTTATAGTTCTGCCGGGGAAGGAGGGGAATATCTTCTGTCTTTAACGGTCTATAGGACGCCCTATGGAGAGGTTCGCCGGACCTTTGGCCCGATCGTCATTTCCCTGATTGGGAGTCGGGGGAACCTGGATTAAGATAGCCTGGTTGGGGTTATTGGGATCGATTAGCTGAACTGTGCCGCTGAAGATATCATTTTTGTCGCTGCCACTTCCGTTATATTGAAAACGTCCGCTGATGGGAGTGCGCACACCATTGATGATGACGAAGCTCCCATTTTGCATGGTCAGGTTGCCTCTTTGGGGAGTGGAGCTTTGCTGGGTGTCGGTGAATGTTAGGGTGGCGCTGCCATTATTACTGATAAAAGTGCCTTGCAGGAAATCACTCCTGTCGGAGTTAATGCCTATTTCGAGAATGCCCCGGCTGGGGTTGTCTAGACTGGGGCTGTCTGCGGTTCTCGACAGGGGCTGCAGGCGGACACTGGGGGTGTTCTGCACTGGGTCGCCAGATAAGGCGTTGTCCGCACCATTGATTGCGGAGTCGAGGAAGTCTCCAAATCCAAATCTGGGTCTTCTTTCTTCCTCAAAAAAACCGGTTCTGGGTTTAATTTTGCCGGTTTGAACTGCTGGTTTAGCCGGCGCTGCTTGCCCAACCGGCGAAACAGCTTCCCCGGCGCTGGCGACAGGGGCAACAGCAATGCTGAGACAGCAGCTAGCTACAGGCAACAGCACTCCCAAAAGGCGCTGGTAATAAAAATCCTGTGGGATTTTTTTGGGAATATTCATAATATTTACCTCTGTTAGAACCGGAAAGTCGTGCGAACTGTGCCGACATAGATGGTGTTGTTATCTTCGTAGTTGCCGGGATGCGTGACTAGGAAGAAACCGGGGGTGATGCTGAGATTGTCACTGACTTTAAAGCGATAGAAGGCTTCCAGGTGAAGTGAGAAAGCATCGCCCCCCGGCAAGCCGGTAGATGCGGAGAAGTCATCGTATTCGACTAGGCTGAGGGGCTGCCCTACTATTATACCCAGTAAGTCTCCCCGGCGTCCAAAGATGTCGGGAAATCCTAGAGAAGCCGCCCAGGTGGTGCTGGCGGCGAAAGCGTCGGTTTTTTCAGCATAAGTGCCGGCAACCCCACCCCAGGTGGCGAAGTGGAATTTGGGGCTGATGCGCCATTGCAAGCCGGCACCTAAGGCATAGATGTTGGAGCGCTGGTTAATGAACCCGGAAGCGTCTGCAGCGCCGCTTCCTGTAAAGGTGTTTAACCGGCCATTAGGGGAGGAACCGTAGATAGCTGTGAGATTCGCTAGGGCACTATTGCCTAATAAGAATAGCAGCTCGCCGCCGGCTACCCAAGTATCTTTTCCAAACACAAACCCCTGTCCTGAATCGCTACCGTTTTTAGCTCCATAAGCGAGTTGCAAGCGCAACCCCCTGCTCAGCAGCCAGTCCATACCAATGCCGGCATCTAAATCGCCTATTTTGAAGATAGCGTTGGCTTCTCCAAATCGGGAAATCGCTCCTCGCCCGTTGTCAAAGAAGGGGGAGTTGGCAGTTAAGACGCTGCTGAGGCTGAAGCCTGCCGGTCTGATCGTGAAGACGACGCGATCGTTAAAGGCTGGAAAGCGATAATCGAGGGCTGATAGCTGGAATTGGTTGCCGGTATCGGCTTGGAATGAGAGCAATGCGGTGTAGGTGTTGAGGACGCTTGGCTCGGCAAAGCCGCGCCCGCTGAAATTACCCGCTGCTAGTTCTATGCGCAGCAAGTCTTTGCCGGTAAAGGTGGTAGCCGTTTGCAATCTTGTCAGCTGGGTGAACACTGCGTTGTTGTTGCCATCTCCTGGGGGTGCGCCTCCCCTGGGTTTGGAAAGTCCTAGAATTACTTCTCCCCCAAAGACTGTGGTGGAGTTGGTAAAGCGATTGGCTTCCAATTCTGAGGTGCGGGCTTCCAGGGAAGTCACCCGGTTGGCTACGGTGGCTAATTCGGAGGCAAATTGTTCTTGCAGCTGTTGCAGAACTGTTAAGTCTTGTTTTGTTGCTTTGTCTGACAGGTCGGTGTTTGTTGAGGCGAGCAGTTGGCTAATTTTGTCTGTACAAGCGTTTAAACCGGCGGCGAATTCATAGCGAGTCATGGCGCGGTTTCCCCGGAATGTGCCATCCGGATATCCTGCTACGCACCCGTAGCGATCTACCAGGTTTTGCAATGCCTGAAATGCCCAGTCTGTCGGCTGTACGTCTGAGAGTTGGGAGACGGATGTCACCTGTTCCATCCCATCTGTGGCAAAATTCTCAACCTTGTCTCCCAGATTTATCTGTTCTTCGGGAGTGGGCGCGATCTGCTCGCCGGTGTTGAGCGAGGTGCTGTCCGCAATTGCTGCTGCCGTTTCGGCTATAACCGGCAAGCTATTGGCTGAATTATCTCGCAATATTTCGCTGGATTTCAGGCTACCTAAGATAGTCCCACGCTTGAATAATGGGGATTTTTTAAGCTGTTCTTTGTTTGGCTGAAATTGCCCTTCTGCTGACTCGGCTGGCAACTGCACTGGCAACTGCACTAAGTGTGTCACGTCTCTTGTAGCGCCGCCATCTTGCCTGTCAGTATCTTTCGCCCATGCCGCTGGGGCGGCACATATAAATGCTGTCACTCCTGACAGGAGTAACAAAACTTTTATGCCCACAATAATCCCTCACACTAAAAGGTCTTAAGGTGTTTGCTTGCGTCTTTTTGCAAGACTGCTCAATAGCCCGCTCCCCCTGGGGGCTGGAGAGATTGATATTTGACTGAAATCATTTTATATAATAGAGGTCTCTCTGTACTCTGTCAATAGATTTCAGGGATTTTAAACTTTTTTAAATAAAAGGAAAGGCCCATTCAGCACTTTTTCAGCTGGGGCCTTAGATTTGAAATTTTGGTTTTTTATATCGTGTTTGTAATTTGCAATTCGGAAAGTTTAGCCCGGATTTGCTGTGAAAACTGGATGGCTAATGGCCAAACCGGCCCGGTTTCTGGCCCACCGGCTCAGTGGGAGAAGAAAAAATCATCGAGAATAAAGGGGGCGTTGGAGTAAAAGACAACCTTGGCGATGGCGGTGCCGGTCACTTCTAGGCGGTGATGGGGCAGGGGTTTGGGCAGCTCACCTGCGGGTGAAATAACGTAGTTAGCGCCGGTGTTCATCTCCGAGAGGCGGTTGCCGTCAGCGTCAAAGGCGACTAGGACGACGGGTTTGGTGCCAATCACGAAGGCACCGGCACGGGTGGCGGGACGGCGAAAATAGGCTGTGATGCCGGTCTGGTTGACGAGGGGCATCAGCACCTGAGAGGCTGAGGGTGGCGCAAAAGCGGGGTTGGATGGCTGCAGGGCAATCGCACCCTCAAACCGCACGCCGCAGCTGGCGTACTGGTCACTCAGCTGCTCAAAACCCTTTAAATTCTCAAAATCGAGCTGGATTAATGCAGGCGGCGTCGGTGGCATCTGGCGGAAGCCTTCTGCGAAACAAAAGTCCGGGATTAAGTTGGGTGCGGGAGCGGACAGGCTGTGCGGAATCGATATGGATTCTATAAAAGACACTGGCTTTCCCCATTTAAGTATTATCACTTAGATATGGCTAGCTTAAACCCTTCTACAATCCGTGTCAATATTGTTTCGGGCTGGATAGCAATTCTTTAATATTCACATCTGTAGTTTTACACAAATTTTACATTCAGTCCGGACAGAAGCCGGAAGTTTCGCAGGCAAACCGCCTGCGGGGGAGAGAGGGGATGCCGGCGGAGAATTTGCGAAGAAATGTAAAGGACAAGCTGGGGCAGCGGGCGATGGGGGGATGGGGGGATGGGGGGATGGGGGGATGGGGGGATGGGGGGATGGGGGGATCTCACAGGTGTAGGTCTTTTACACACCTTGGCTGAAATGGCGTTTTTCCGTAGGCAACTCCCTCTTCTCTCTTGGCGCTCTCTGCGTCGGGCGCGGTTAATTATTAAGCTCTCGTCGGGTGCCGCCGCTGCGCTACACCAAGGGGAGGAGAATCTCAAATTCCGTGCCGGTAGTGGGTTGCTGTTCTCCTGCTTTGGCGGTATTGCCTTCCGTTCCGCTGCGGGTGAGAGTTCTTAAGGGGTGTCGCGACAGGGGATCCGCTGCCGAGAAGGAAGTGCGCGAACCCGCTTCAAAGACGCTGCGGGAGCGCAAATAAAACTGTCCCCCGTGCTTGGCGGTGACGATCCAGTAACTGAGCGCCAGACTGGTTTCCTTCTCCGCCCGTCTCTGTGTGGAGAAAGATGCCAAAATCTGCTGCTGCTGCTGGGGAGACATGCCAGGACCGTTGTCTGCAATGCGAATTGAGACGGCGCGAGACTCCAGCCCATCTTGTGCGGCGGTGCCTAGAGAGCAAACTCGGGTAGTGATTTCAATGCGAGGCTTTTGCTTATTTTCCGGTAGCGAATAGCTCAGCCCTGTATCCCTGAACTCTGCGGCAAATTTTTGATTGAGCGACTGGTTAATTAAGGCATCAATGGCATTGCTGAGGATATTCATAAACACTTGGCTGAGCTGGCTAGCGTAGCAAGTTACCGGCGGCAAGTGGCCGTAATTTTTCACAATGTCAATTTCGCCGGTGAGGCGGCTTTTGAGCAGCATCAGAACGCTGTCAATGCAGGCGTGCAAGTCCGCAGGCTTGGGATAAACTTCATCGATATGGCAGAAGTTTTGCAGGCTGGTGACAAATTTTTTTAACCGCTCTGCTCCCGTGCGGATACTGCCGAGGCTGCGAGGCAAGTCTTGCTGCAAGAAATCAAATTCAATCTCTTCTTTGAGTTCCGCAATCTCTGCCGGCACAGCGGGCAGGAGTTTTTCGTAAGCCTGAAGCAACTGCAGCAAACCCTCGCTATAAGTTGAGACGTAGGTGAGGTTGCCCCAGATAAAACCCACTGGGTCTAAAATTTCGTGAGCCACGCCGTCTACCAGACGCCCCAAGCTGGCCATTTTCTCGCTTTGAATCATCTGGGCTTGCATATGTTCCAGCTGCACCTGTGTTTCGATGCCTCGGATTTGCCAGTAGGCAATGTTCAATTCGTGGACATTTAACAATTGATACGTCTGGCGCTCCTTTAAGACGACGATCGGTTCCCCCAAAAGTTCCGGGGAGCGTCTGAGCGCCTGTCGCGCCGCCGCTACGATTGGCGTGCTATCGGGAAGCACTAAAATCTCAGTGCGAGCGTAGCTGTGGAGAACGCTCAGCGGTTCATTCAAAAACAGCTCCAGCCCGTGGGGGCGCAGCAAGTATTCCAGCAGTCGCTGGCGCGAGATCGCGCCGGCAAACTCTCCCCCCTCTACCAGGATGGCTCCGGGGAGCAGGGGATATTTTTCAAACACTCGGGCGACATCAGCGCCCCGACAGCTTAACTCGACCTGAAAATCGTACAGCGGCAGTTCCTGGAGAGTTGACTCCAAACGGAGGTCTTGATTGCTCCCCTCGGATAAAGACGGCTGCGGCAAGGCAGAACCAAATTCCTTTGGCACAGGGTATCAGCAACACTTCAGCTACTCTCTAAGCCTACCATTTCTTTTCTCTCGTTCCTCAGGCCGGCACAATTGGCCACTTACCGCCCCCGACAGCTGGGGAATGCCTGTCAGCCGGCTCGCAGGATGACGGTGCGGGTGCTGGCCAGAAACCCGGTTTCTTTAAGAAACCGGGTTTCTCGATGGTTTGAGCGAGAGCGCCCAAAAACTGGCGCGAGCTTTGGGTGCGCCGGTTCAATCGGCAGCCAGGGGCAAGAGAATTTCAAACTCGGTGCCGGTGGCGGTTTTCGAGTCTGTTTTCGATCGCAGATTCAAAAACCCGCCATGTTTTTCGGTGACGATTTGATGGCTGATGGCCAATCCCAAACCTGTGCCCTTGCCTGCAGGTTTGGTGGTGAAGAACATCTCAAAAATGCGCTGCTGAATTTCAGGCGGGATGCCCGGGCCATTATCGGCAATCTGGACGGACACCCAGCTGTTATCCTCACCTGCTGTCACACCTGCCGGTGGGGAACACACTTGCGTGGTTATCTCAATCCGGGGTTTCCAAGTCGAGCCTGCCGGTTGCGACTCGGCTTTCTCCATCAAGGCGTCAATCGCATTGCTGAGCAGGTTCATAAACACTTGGCTCAGCTGCCCGGAATAGCACCTCACCGGCGGCAGTTCCCCATAGTTTTTCACCACTTCAATGCTGTATTTGAGCCGGTTGCGCAGAATCAACAGGGTGCTGTCAATACATTGGTGTAGGTCAGCGGTTTTGCGATTGGTCTCATCCATGTGCGAGAAGTTTTGCAGGCTGCTGACGATCTGGGTTAATCGCTCGGCGCTCACCTTGATACTTTCCACCACTTTCGGCAAATCTTCCCGCACATATTCCAAGTCAATCTCTTCTTTTATTTCCGCCAGTCTTGGGGATTCATTCGCCAGTTCTTCTTGGTAGACTGACAGCACCTGATTCAGGTCTTTAAAGTAGTTGGACAGGAATCCAATATTGCCCCCAATGCAGTTGACTGGATTCCTGATTTCGTGAGCCACCCCAGCCACCATCCGCCCCAAGCTGGCCATTTTTTCCGTTTGAATCATCTGGGCTTTAGTTTGCTCGTTCAGCAACCGAGAGGTGAGTTCGTGAATGTGGGACTGCGCCACCAGCAATTGATGGGCGTCCAAGAGTTTGTACACCTGATTTTCAAACTCTACCACAATCGGTTCGTAGAGCAATTCCGGCTCTCGCTGCAAAGACCGGCGAGCGGCCATTACAATTAAGGTGTGAGCGGGAAAGACCAAAATCTCGATTTCGGCGAAGCGATATAAAGTTTTAATCGGTCGCCTCGTAAAAAGTTCCACTCCGTAAGGGCGGCTGAGATGTTCCAAAAATCGCCGCCGGGAAATCATGCCGGCTAACTGACCCCCCTCCATCAAGATAACTCCTGGCAGCAGCGGATTTTCTGTAAAAGCCTTAGCGAGTTCTTTCCCCAAATGATCTGACTCAACCTGAAAGTCGTGTAGCGTCAGCTCTTGGAGGGTTGACTCCAAGCGGAGTTCAGGATGGCCAACATTGAGACTCCCCCCCATGACTGATAGATCGCCAGAAATTTGATTCATTGCTAACATAAAAGGTCACTCCTTGACTTTCGCCCTGTTTCCCAGGACGTTTTATTATTCCCCTTTCAATAAATATTTGCAAATTTGACAAATATTGCCTGTTTACCGCCCACCTAACTGTAACTTAACCCCCAAGAAAACCTCAGGTATTTTTATCTCCTATTTAAATGGGGCAGATGGCGTGTTTTTGGGGGCGATCAGTAAAGTAAAAAGGTATCATTCCTCCGCTCCCAAATGGTGTAGCACCGGCTACATTGGGCATACATGGGGCTGCCGACTCCCAAGCTTAAGAAGTGGGGGCACTGTCCCACAGTTGCCAGTCTGCTGCCGGTTGCGGCAGAAAGCTGGAGGAAGGTGCTGTGGCGTCGGCGTAGCGCACGCAATTGCGCCCGCCAAGCTTTGCCTGATACAGGGCCCGATCTGCTGCCGCAATCAGCTGAGCCGGTGAGGTGTCGCAGTCGGGAATCGTGCAGGAGACGCCCAAACTCAATGTGACGGTGCTGGCTGCCGTTGACTTGGGGTGAGGCAACTGCAGCGCTCGGACTGCCGAGCGGATGGCTTCGGCCACATAAAGGCTGCCGTCAGCGTCTGTGTTGGGCAAAATGGCGGCAAATTCTTCGCCCCCATAGCGGGCCACTAAATCGGCTGGACGCCTGACGGCGGTGCTGATAGCGTTGGCAACCCGCCGCAAACACTCGTCACCGGCAAGATGACCGTAAGTGTCGTTGTAGCGCTTGAAAAAGTCCACATCGCAGAGAATCAGGGACAGCGGTTCTCCCTCGCGCTTCAGCCGCCGCCACTCTTGCTCCAGGTACTGATCGAATTTGCGCCGGTTGGCC
>JALOOK010000403.1 GCA_025454445.1 Oscillatoria sp. Prado101
CCGGCAGATTATAGCATCTGTTGCTGAATTTGACCAGAGCGGGCCGGTGGGCCAGGTAGCACCGGCTTGGCGCGGCGTCAATCGGCTGAATGTAAACTTTATTAAATTTTTGTTAAAATATAAAAAAATCCCTTAAATGCAGAACCCGCTATGATCATAAAAATTGACGCCGCTGATAAAAACCGCTAAGTTAGTCGCATTTAGTATAACTACCGATGCTATGGCAGAGGCTTGGGCCTGTATAACAGAGATAAGCCATAGCCCGCGCCCGCGTGCGGGAGCACCGGCGTCCTACCTTCGAGGCGTATCAGGGTTCGCATCACATTCAACTCGACTGTCAGCATTTGACAGCTTTTGCTCCGCAGATTGGGGCTGACCGAACCAGCTCATCCGTTCGAGCATCCAGTAGTGTTCCACCGGAGTGTTCCACCGGCAGGTACGTTGCGGCTTCTGACAGTCCGGAAAAATTATCACCCAGATCCACCGAATGGAGGTTGCTTTCCGTGCAGAACACATCAGTCCAGCAAAAGCATACGATTCACCTGCAAGTCGTTAACCTAGAGACAGTTGACCCCATATCTCTCCCGGGGACAGCCCCACACCCACACCAGAGGACAGAAGTGGCTGCGCACGACAGTGAAGAACGATTTCGCCGGTTTGTCGAGCAAGTACCGGCAGCTGTGGCGATGGTGGACTGCCAGATGCGCTATCTGGCGGTGAGCCGGCGGTGGCTGAGTGACTGCGGTTTGGAACCCTGTCAGCCAACCGAACCCCGCAACATCGGCATCGCCACAGCCAGCAGAGCGCCACACCCGATTATCGGGCGCTCACACTACGAAGTCTTTCCCAACCTCCCCGATTCTTGGAAAGAAATCTGCGAGCGCTGTTTGGCCAAAGGGCAGGGGGAGTCCCTTGAAGATGGCTTCACCACGCCCGATGGGCGCACCGAGTGGGTGAAGTGGGACATCCAGCCGTGGCACAGCAGTGCCGGTGTTCTCGGCGGGCTGATCCTGTTCAGCGAAGTCCTCACAGAGCGCAAGCAGCTGGCGGCGAGGCTGCAGCTGACGCAGTTCGCGATGGACAAAGCCGCTGACGCCATCTTCTGGATGACATCAGACGCTTCCCTGAGCTACGTCAACGAAGCCGCCTGCCGGTTGCTGGGTTACACAAAACAAGAGCTGCTGTCGCTGAAAGTCTGCGACATCAATCCGGGCTTTTCAGCAGGTGCCTGGGCGGAACACTGGCGAGCCATCAAGCAATTTCAGTCTTTCACCTTTGAATCCGAGCACCGCACCAAACAGGGCCGGCTTTTCCCGGTCGAAGTCACTGTCAATTATTTAAAATTCAACGGCTCTGAGTACCACTGCGCTTTCGTGCGGGACATTACCGAGCGCAAACAAGCTTCGGATCAGCTGCAAAATGCCAGAGATCAGCTGCAAGCAGTCTTGGATGCCGTGCCCGGTTTGGTGTCTTGGATAGATTCCGATTTGCGGTATCTCGGCGTCAACCGGCATCTCGCCACGGCTTTTGACTTGCCGGCAGAAAGCTTCGTCGGTCGAGAAGTGGGCTTTATGGAAAACCGCCCAGGATTCGCTGAATTTGCCCGCCAGTTTTTCAACTCGAAGTCTCAGACAACCTCTCAAGAGGTGGGCGTGGGAATTGACGGCACGCGCCGCAATTATTTAATAGTAGCGCAGAAGTACCATCAAGGCACTCAAGCGGTGTTTGTCGGCGTGGACATCACCGAGCGCCGCCGGATGGAAGCGGAACTGCGCCGCAGCAAAAACCTCTATCGCACGCTGGCTGAAAATTTCCCCAACGGTGCGGTGTGCTTGTTTGACTCCGAGCTGCGCCACACCCTCGCTGAAGGCACTGAACTCGCCAAAATCGGACTTTCCAAAGAGTTAATGGAAGGAAAAACCATTTGGGAAGTCTTTCCGCTGGAAACCAGCGCCGCCATTGAGCCGCTTTACCGCGCCGCACTGGCAGGAGTTGCGACAGTCGCGGAAGTCCCCTTAGCCAACCGCATCTACCTCACCCACACCCTGCCGGTGAGAAACGAACAGGGAGATGTACTCGCCGGCATGGTGATGACGCAAAACATTACCCTCGCCAAACACGCTGAGGAAGCCCTGCGCAGCTCTGAAGAGCGATTCCGACAGCAAGCCCAAAAGTTAGAACTGGCCCTGCAAGAGCTAAAACAAACTCAAACCCAACTAATTCAAACGGAAAAAATGTCTTCTCTCGGGCAGCTGGTTGCCGGTGTCGCCCACGAAATTAACAACCCCGTTAGCTTTATCTACGGAAATATCACTTACGCCCGCCAGTACACTCAAGAACTGCTGCACTTGGTTGATCTTTACCAGAAGCACTACCCCGATCCCGCAGCAGAAATTATAGCTCAAATGCAAAAAATGGGCCTCGATTTCCTCAGCAAAGACTTCCCCAAACTGATGTCTTCCATGCAGGTGGGGGCAGATCGCATCCGGGAAGTGGTGCTGTCGCTGCGCAACTTCTCGCGCCTGGATGAAAACCAGAAAAAGCCGGTGGATATTCACTCCGGACTGGACAGCACCCTGCTGATTTTGCAGAACCGGCTAAAAGCTAAGGCGGGGCGTCCCAGCATCCAAGTAATTAAAGAATACGGCCAAGTCCCCCCCGTGACCTGCTATGCCGGTCAGCTCAACCAGGTATTTATGAACCTGCTCAGCAATGCCATTGATGCCCTCGAAGAGGGGCATCGGGCATGGGGAATTGGGCATGGGAAAGAACAGCAATCCTCAGTGCCCCGCGCCCAGTGCCCAGTGCCCGCGATTCGGATTCGCACCGGCGTCACAGAAGACAACTGGGCGGAAATCCGCATTGCTGACACTGGCCTGGGCATGACCGAGGAAATAAAACAGCGGGTGTTCGAGCCCTTCTTCACCACCAAGCCTGTCGGCAAGGGCACCGGGATTGGCCTCTCCATTAGCCATCAGATTGTTGTGGAAAAACACGGGGGTCAGCTAAAATGTAAGTCAGCCCCTGGTGAGGGAGCGGAGTTCACCATCTTGATTCCGATTCACCAATGACCCGATCCACCCTGTCAAGTTTGGCAGCCGATTCACCAGAATTTGGCTGCTCCGTAAAATATAACATGCAAAAGATAAAATCACAATGACTAAACGCGCACTGCTCCTAGTGAACCCCCACGCTCGACGGGGGCAAGAAGCTCGGTTGCAAGCCATTCAAGAATTGCAAAAATTAGGGCTGGATTTGATAGAAGAATCAGCAGAAAACCCCCAGCGGCTGCCAGACACGATCCGGCAGTACAGCTCTCAGGTGGACTGCGTTATAATTGGCAGTGGCGATGGCACTGTCAATGCAGCAGTGGATGCGCTGGCTTGCACCCAATTGCCCTTGGGTATCCTGCCCCTGGGAACCGCCAACAATCTAGCCCGGAACCTGGGAATTCCCCAGTCGGTGCCGGCAGCTTGCCAGATTATTGCCGGCGGTAAAATCCGGCGCATAGACTTGGGCTGGGTGAATGGCAAATACTTCCTCAATGTCGCCGGTATGGGGCTGAGTGCCGAAATTAACAAGCAGGTCAAAAAAGAATTCAAGCGGCGCTGGGGAGTGATCGCCTACGCCCTCACCGCCCTGCAGGTTCTTCTTTACAGGCGGCCTTTTTGGGCAGAAATTGAAGGGAACAATCAGTCAGTTCGCGTAAAAACCGTTCAGATAACCGTCTGCAACGGGCGCTATTACGGCAGCGGGTTAAGTGTGGCGGACGACGCTGAGATTGATGACCAAAGACTCGACCTCTACTGCATTCAAATTAACCACAGGTTGCAGATAATTCCGCTGCTGCCTGCTATACTTATGGGAAAACAGACTCGCGGCGTGCTGACTCTTCAAGCCAAAGAAATCTCGATCGGCACTCGCATTACCCACCCCATAGACGCGGATGGCGAACTGGCAAGCAAAACCCCGGCTCAATTTCGCGTCATACCGCAAGCCCTCTCCGTTTTTGTACCCCAAACTGTCCCTAATTGATAATAATCGATAGTGGATTATGCCTTTTCTGTTACCCCAATTGCAAGCGCTTTTTCCCCAGCTGCTACCTGCAGCTGGCTCCCAGGTTGTGCCGGCACCGGCTTGGTTTCTGGCGTGGGGATGCCCAGAGATAGAGACGGAAAATTTCGCGTCTCCACAAAGCGTTACCTGGCGCAGTGAGAAACTGGTAATTGCCGGCGCTGCGCCCGCACTCAGCCCCGGAGAGCGCTTCGCCGTTATTGGTGACATCTGGCTGAGCAATCGCTGCCAACTGCAAGAGATACAGGGCGCAGATACCGGCACTGACTGCCAAATTGTTGCCCAACTTTGGGAGCGAGAAGGCGTCGAATCCCTGTCTCTGCTGGAAGGGATGTTTGCTCTGGCAATTTGGGATCGGGAGCGTCAGGAATTGTGGCTGGTGCGCGACAGAACCGGCTGCCGCACCTTATATTATACAACTGCCGGCGCAACTCGTTTCGTCGCCCCCAGATTGCGCACCCTCGCACCGTACCGATCGGAGGAATTAGATTTAGTCGCCCTGCGAGATTATCTCTGGTGCGATTTTGTGCCAGGAGTGCGGACTCTGTGGCGAGATGTGCGGGAATTGTCCCCCGGAACCTGTTTGCGTTTCCCAGATGAAACTGCGCAATTTTATTGGCAGCCGCTAGAAGAAATTCGCCACGCTTCGCAACCTTTGGAATGGCACGCCAAACAGCTGCGCCAACTCCTAGAACAAGTCGTTGCAGAATACTTGCCTCCGGGTGAGCCGGTGGGAGTTTTCCTCTCCGGCGGAATCGATTCCAGCTGCATCACAGCCCTCGCCGCCAAATTGCA
>JALOOK010000404.1 GCA_025454445.1 Oscillatoria sp. Prado101
AACTACGAACCTTTTGGGCTAAACGGTTAAAATAAACCGGCCTAGCAACTGCCGGCTAAAGAGGTTTGCTGTCGGTATCTGTAATATGCAGCACAAGCGCCTTCCGAGGAAACCATCGGAGCCCCGAGGGGGTGTTCCGGGGTGCACCGGCTGCCAAAAGCGGGACATTCGTGAGGCTTCTTCACCCCCTGCAAAACCAGCCCGCTGACGCACTCCGGAGATTCCGCGCTGCGCACTCCGCTGAGATCGAACCGTCGCAATGCATCAAATTGAGCGTATTTCTCCCGCAACCCCAAGCCGCTATGAGAAATTTCGCCAATCCCCCGCCACTGGCGCGGCACAATCTCGAATATTTCCTGAATTAGCTTTTGTGCCGGCTCGTTGCCAAGTCTGCGCACAGACCGGCTGTACTGGTTTTCCACTTCCGCCCGCCCTTCTTGCAGCTGCTTGACGCACATATAAATGCCTTGCAAAATATCCACCGGCTCAAATCCCGTCACCACAATCGGGATGCGGTACTTGGCGGCAATCGGCTCGTATTCGGTATAGCCCATCACAGTGCAGACGTGACCGGCAGCCAAAAACCCTTGCACGCGGCAAGCGGGGGAGGAGAGAAGCGCTTCCATTGCCGGTGGGACGAGCACGTGAGACACCAGCAGGGAGAAGTTTTTCACCCCTTGCTGGTGCGCCTGGTGGACAGCCATTGCGGTTGCCGGTGCTGTAGTTTCAAACCCGACAGCGAAAAACACTACTTCTTTATTCAAATTCGAGCTGGCGATTTTCACGGCATCCACCGGCGAGTAGACGATGCGGACATCCCCACCCTTCGCTTTAACCGCCAGCAGGTCTTTTTCGGTTCCCGGCACCCGCAGCATGTCCCCAAAGGAGCAAAAGATCACCTCGGGGCGACTGGCGAGTTCCACCGCTCGGTCTATCAGCTCCACCGGCGTCACGCACACCGGACACCCCGGGCCGTGGATCAGGGTGACAGTATCGGGCAGCAGCTCGTCCACCCCGAATTTTACTATAGAATGGGTTTGCCCGCCGCAGATTTCCATGATTGTCCAGGGCTGGGTTGCCAGCTCGGAGATCGCTCGCGCATAGCGTTGCGCCGTGCCGGCGTCGCGGTACTCATCAATAAACTTCATCAGTTTGCTCAGAAAAGGTCTAACTTTTGTTATCTACAATACAGACCCCCTGTTTAATTCTATACTAAACTTTCTATTAAGAGTTCAATTCAAGGGTCGGATATCCCTCCTCAAACATAGCAATAGCCGGCCATTCAAACAACCTCTCTATTGCTTTAGTCTGCTTTCCGCCTGCGTTTGTGTCAGGCGGCCACCCCATGTAAAGAAATGTAAAGAAATATAAAAATAAGCCAAAAATCCTGCAACTGCTCCTCTTGGCTGCGTAGAATAGAAGTGGCACAGGAGGAAAAGAGAGCTGTGCCCTAAATAAGGGGACATAAAGAACAATGCAAGAACATTGGCAAGATTTTGTTAGCGGTAAATGGATGGAAGCGATCGATGTGCGGGATTTCATCCAAAAGAACTGCACCCCCTATGAAGGCGACGAATTGTTTTTGGCAGCCCCAACAGACCGGACTCAAACGCTCTGGGATAAAGTAAAATTTTTGATGCAGCAAGAGCGGGAAAAAGGGGTATTGGATACCGACACCACAATCGTATCAAGCATCACCTCTCACGGGCCCGGCTACATTGCGCCCGAGTTAGAGCAGATCGTTGGGCTGCAAACAGACAAACCGCTGAAGCGAGCCATCATGCCGTTTGGCGGTATCCGCGTGGTGAAAAGCTCGCTGGAAGCTTATGGCTACAAACTCGACCCGCAGACGGAAGAGATATTTACCAAGTACCGCAAAACCCACAACGAAGGGGTTTTCGACGCTTACACGCGCCCGATGAGAAAAGCGCGGCACTCGGGGATCATCACCGGCTTGCCAGACGCCTACGGTCGGGGTCGGATTATTGGCGACTACCGGCGAGTGGCACTCTACGGAATAGAGCGGCTGGTTGCCGACAAGAAACAGCAGCTGGAATCGCTGGAAGTCGAAGAAATGACCGAGGCGGTTATCCTGCTGCGGGAGGAAATTTGCGAGCAAATTCGCGCCCTGAAACAGCTCAAAGAAATGGCAGCAGGCTCCGGATTTGATATCAGCCAGCCGGCAGGAAATGCCAAAGAAGCGGTACAGTGGACTTACTTCGCTTACCTGGGCGCAGTCAAAGAGCAGAATGGTGCGGCGATGTCCTTGGGACGGGTTTCGACCTTCCTGGATATCTATTTCGAGCGCGACCTGAAAAACGGCACGCTGACAGAATCCGAGGCGCAGGAGATTCTCGACCATTTTGTGATGAAGCTGCGCATGGTGCGCTTCTTGCGAACGCCGGACTATAACGAGCTGTTTTCAGGAGATCCCACCTGGGTGACAGAAGCGATTGGCGGCATGACAGAAGATGGGCGAGCGCTGGTTACCAAGACCAGCTTCCGCTTCCTGCACACGCTGTACAACCTCGGACCGGCACCCGAACCCAATTTAACCGTTTTGTGGTCAGAAAACTTGCCGGCTGCCTTCAAGCGTTTCTGCGCCAAAGTTTCGGCTGACACCAGCTCGATCCAGTACCAAAACGACGAGTTATTGCGGCGCTACTACGGCGATGACTACGGGATCGCTTGCTGCGTCTCCGCCATGCGCATTGGCAAACAGATGCAATTTTTTGGTGCGCGAGCTAACCTGGCAAAAGCGCTGCTGTATGCCATTAACGGCGGGAAAGACGAAAAATCGGGCGAACAAGTTGGGCCTGAGTTTGCGCCGGTGGCGTCGGAATACCTGGATTATGACGAGGTGAAGGCTAAATTTGACCGGCTGCTGGACTGGCTGGCCAACCTGTATGTCAGCACGCTGAATGTCATCCACTACATGCACGACAAATACTGCTACGAACGCCTGGAATTTGCCTTGCACGACCGGGATATCTTGCGGACGATGGCGTGCGGAATTGCCGGTCTGTCCGTGGTGGCGGACGCCCTGTCAGCGATCAAGTATGCGAAAGTCAAAGTGATTCGCAACGAGAGCGGGTTGGCGGTTGACTATCAAGTCGAAGGCGACTATCCCCAGTACGGGAATAATGATGACCGGGTTGACAGCATCGCCAGCGATGTGGTAAGCTGTTTTATGAACAAACTCCGCCAGCAAAAAACCTATCGCAACGCGGTGGCAACCCAGTCGGTGCTCACGATCACTTCCAACGTCGTGTACGGCAAGAAAACCGGCAGCACGCCAGACGGGCGCAAAGCCGGTGAACCGTTTGCGCCGGGGGCGAACCCAATGCACGGACGGGATACCAAGGGCGCGATTGCATCCCTCGCCTCAGTCGCCAAAATCCCTTACGAACACGCACAGGATGGGATTTCTTACACATTCTCTATCGTGCCGCAGGCGCTGGGCAAAACAGAGGAGGACAAACTCAACAACCTGGTGGGGATACTCGACGGTTATTTCCACGAGGGCGGGCATCACATGAACGTCAACGTTCTGAATCGCGAAACGCTTTTAGAAGCGATGGAGCATCCTGAGAAATATCCCCAGCTGACTATTCGGGTATCTGGCTATGCCGTTAACTTCATCAAGCTGACGCGAGAGCAGCAGCTGGATGTCATTAAACGGACATTCCACGAGCGGCTCTAGGGGTTATAGCAATAGACAGTCAGTTTAGGACACAGGGACAGGCGAGACGCCTGTCCTGCGAGGTATAGACGTAGGTACGGCGTAGCGCACTCCGCGCCGCTAGCTGAGTCACGCAGCCGCTGCGCTAACGCTAACGCCGGGCCTAACCTAAAGGGCTAGTGCTATACAACCCATAACTGAGGCCACAATAAACCGGGTTTCTTTGAGCGAAGAAACCGGGTAACTTCGGCGAAACCCGGTTTCTGGATATCACCTACAGAGCAATTCCACCTACAGGTAAGCAGGAGAATTTTTCATGTTAACCGGCTCTCCTATCTCCCAGTCTGATCGGGCGCTGCTAGAGCGCTGCGCGAACTCGCAACCTTGCGTTCAAGTTGGCAAGGTTTGGGGTAAAATTCACTCCATAGAAACCTGCGGAACAGTAGACGGGCCAGGTCTGCGATTTGTAATCTTCACTCAGGGCTGTCCCCTGCACTGCCTTTACTGCCACAATCCCGATTCCCGCAACTGCGAAGGGGGGAAGGAGGTGACAGCTGACGAGCTGATTGAGGAAATTCAAAAGTACCGCTCCTACATGCGCTTCTCCGGCGGGGGGGTCACAGTCAGCGGCGGTGAGCCCTTGAGGCAGCCTGAATTTGTCAGGGAAATCTTCAAGCGCTGCAAAGAACTGGGCATCCACACGGCACTCGACACTTCTGGCTTCGCCCGCTTGCATCTGGTGAGAGATGTGCTAGAATATGTGGATTTGGTGCTGCTGGATATTAAGTCTTTCGAGCCGGCAACCTACTTAAAGGTCACGGGCGTGGCTCTGGAACCCACGGTCAAGTTCGCCCAGTACCTGAGTGAAATTAACAAGCCGGTGTGGGTTCGGTTTGTATTGGTTCCGGGCCTGACGGACGGCCCGCAAAACGTTGAGCCTCTGGCCCAGTTTGTTGCCGGCAGCTCAGCGCAAGCAGGTCCGGAGCAACATGAGTTTCAGAGTGTTTTTCCGCTTTTCATGTTTGGGCGCGTGTATGCTTTGGTTGCCCGCTCTACGGCTGCTTTTGCCCGGCAGCATCCGGTGCGGGCCTGGTGGTTGGCAGGGACTGGCGGGGTTTTCATCACCCTGCTGCTGACCGGTTTTGTCGGGCTGTTGCGCAATCGTCAGGTGTATTTGCAGCAGCA
>JALOOK010000405.1 GCA_025454445.1 Oscillatoria sp. Prado101
TTTCTGCCCCCAGGCGGGCATAAAGGAAACCGGGTTTCTTCTGGCGATTCAGCGGAAAAATTCTGCTTGACAGCAAAAGAAACCCGGTTTCTGCCCCCATTCGGACTTAACACATTATTATATATGTCTCACCGGCACCACCCCTGAAACCTAACCCCACCTGCGCCGAATTTCCTCCCACTCCCGCCTAGCTTGCAGCCAGTTATCCACCGTTTTGCCTTCAGGGCAGCCCTCAGTTTGCCAAATATAATAAGCCCTTGTTTGAATATCAGCCTCCTCAATCGGACGGGGCGGCCAGAAGTATTCGCAACTTTTGCTGCCAAAATTGTAAGGCGGCACTCCAAAAAAATCCTGCCTCCCCAACCGCACCGCCGTGAAACGATAGCAGTTTTGCTTGAGGGGGCAATCCCCGCCAGAACACAAAATTACGTCGCGAGACATCAATTTTTCCTGTTTTCCTAGGGTTTACCCTGGACTGTAGCGCTGCGATTCCATAACTTTTTCAATTTTGGGCTACAGGCTGGAAAATCGCAATCTGTCTGTAGCTTTTACCCCCTCCACCCTGACAGTACACCCTCTCCAGTCCGGTTGACCCACACCCGCCCAACCTATAAGCAAAGCAAATCAATCGAGCGCTTTAATTTTAAATTTTGAATAGATAGGGCGTCAGCACCCGAAAAATAGTTGATAAATATTCTCAGTAATTTAACGATTTTGCGCCGTTTGACAATTTTGATAGATTTTGCTATCATATGTTTCACATAATAAATTGGGCGCATCTTGTCTTTTTCGGAAAAATCGCTTCTTATCTGCCGGACTCCGCAGCTAGATCGTCTGTAAAATCGTAAGTATTGGCCATTTTATAGCCCCTATTTTCTGTAGTGGGGCTGTAGTATGAAATTGGTGTGACGCACGAGTTTTTTCGGGGGGTGTGATTAGCATTTTTGGATGTTGTTCAAAATCCATGCCGGTGTGGTATAATGCGCCGCCGCTTTCCCACTTTTCCCCCGTTCCCCCAATCAGCCCCAAACCATAAGCCCGCACTCTCTAACCCCCAACCCCTAAGAACTAAACCACAAGAAATCAGCCACCGGCTTATCTGTGCGACAGGAGAGTTCAGGGCTGGGATTGAGCAGAATCAGGCGCTGGAGGAAGTTAGCGCTGTCCATCCGTCTGGCGACGCGGCTGGGAATGCCGTAGCCGCAGAGGATGTGAGCCTGACCTGCAAGCACGACGACCTGGTAATCTGGGTTAGCAGCGACAAACTGGGCAATTTTCTCAGCCATTGTTTCGTCCCAAAGGACAAGGGCCTGAAAAAACCGCTCGCTGTCAGCGGCGGAACCGTAACCGGCTCGCTGGTGCATCTGAAAAGATTCTAGCGCCATTTGGCGATATTCGGCACTGTCGGTGCGGATTTCCGAGAAGGGGGGGATGTGCTGGCGCTGTTCGGGAGTGAGGCTGGACAAACCGGCGCGGGAGACTTGGCGCGTCACCTCACTAGGGGTGTTCAGGGCGAGTAACGGCAGCTTATTTTCCTTAGCGAAGCGCAAAATTGGAGCATAATACTCCCAGGGGAAGCCCCACCTGCGCTTGTAATCGCTTCGCTCAATCAGCTCTGTTTCTGCAATATTGCCAGCGAGGTAGTCGTCGAGGGCGCTTTGATAGGGGCGCTGGAACATTTCCAGAGCAATGGCAATTTTAGAGTTGAGCCGGTGGAGTGATTGGATAATCTCCAATTGCGCCAAATGATCTTCTGGGCGATCGTGAGTTTCTCCCAGGTACACCACATTTGCCGGTGCTAGCTGTTCTTGAACCTGCTGGCGGGTGAGAGTCTGCTGCTGCTGGGGGCTGGATATTTTTTGGGCGCTAGCCGGTAAAGCGCACAGCAGGAAAATGCCTAGGGATGTGGCGCACAGTTTCCCTAACTGGCGCATATTTTTGAGACTCCCGCCACGGCGGGATAGCTCAATTGCAGTCTGGGTGCGGTTTCCTGTTCTCATGTCGCTGCTGGTGCCATCAAAAGCCGGTTGGTAACAATCTTTAAATATAGCAAGAAAACGAACCCCCGCATCGGTGTGTCACCCCCCAGTCGCGTCTCTACAGCTCCCTCCCTCCCGTGCTTCCAGTATGGGGAGGATGAGGAAATGTCTAATGCTGGTTGATTTTTCAGCCCTGCGATCTTGAAACCACCGGCACCGGTAAGGTATACTCGATCTTACCTTCGCCGTGGGAGTGGAATAAAATCTGCAAGCCGTCGGGGAATGGCGCTGGGGAATAGCCTCCCACACTAGAGTGACTTTTAATTGGTGAGGTTTACCCGGCAGCACTAATCTACTAAATTGCATAAGAACAGTTTTATTGATGGCTAAAATATCGGCGCTGCACAGTATAAGGATGATTTCACTTTTTGCACTCAGCCAAAACCCTTTCTTACTTCCCCTCCCCGCCGGCGGGGAGGGGGTAGGGGGTGGGGTTCATCCTGCCTTTGTGCAACGCTAAATTATCCATACTTGCTGTATTGGTATAGATAAGTTAAATGTTCGTTATTTTGCTGTTTGCACCCGCTATGGGGTAATTTTTTGCCCAGACACTCTCATGGTATATTTCTAAATTGCCGGTGCGGAAAGAGGCGAAGGCAATTCGGGGTGCGGTTGGGGGTTTAGCGCTAGAAGCAGGCGAACAGCACGCCAATTTTTCCCATTCTAAGAAACCGGGGTTATTTGCGACAAAGGGAACCCGGTTTCTATCCGCCATCCCAGCTGAAAATTGCCCTAGAAATTTCTAGAACCAGGGCGACTAGATATCGTCGCGGGAGTCGCCGGTAAAACCGGGAGATGAGTTGTAGAGGGCATCCAACTGTTCGCGGGCGTCTTCTACTGTCATCGAGCGCATCACCAAAAGGGGTTCATTGACAATATTGCCAGAATCGTCTAAAAATTCTGGGTGGGGTACAGCCTGAACCTGAGAGCGATACCGGTTCGTCGGGGGTGTGGCGGAGAGGGAGCGCTGAGATTCCAAACCGAGCGTCAGCAGAGAGCGAATCAAATTGCCAACTGCCAGAAAAGCTAGGGTGGTAAAGGCCAGAATGTAAAGCAAGTGTAACATACGGTTTTCCTCCAGGTAAGACAGATAATCTGGGATTTGCAAGAGACGTTTAAGAAGGTAATGGCATGTTAAATGGCCCGAGAAGCTTGCTGTGAGCGAGGGCAGCCAGTCTTATTAATTTAACGTCTGGCACGCTGCTCAACCCACCAGAGGGGCTCAGCCACTACCGGACTTCTGCATGCGGTTGCGCACCGACACCTGCCAGCATTCCGTGAGCAGTTTGTGCCACAGCATCAAGACTTGCATTTCCACACCGGCTTGCCCACTGGTGACTTGGAGCAGCATCTGCGCCGCACTCACTTCCTGCTGCGCCAGCACCACCCGCGCCAGCAAGTCAGCTTGCCTCTCTGCCCCCAAGAAGGCGATTTCCTCAGTTTCCAGCAGTGTCCTCGATCGCCCAAACCAATACTGAAAGTCCTCTAACAGCGGCTCTAACACCGTCTTGAGCAAATTGGGGTCCGGCAGATTGGGATTGAGCATAAATGGAAAGTCAGTGTCTGTTGCTAGTCTAATCTTAACGCGCTTTACAATTTGTAACATTTCCCGGCGCTGGTTTCAAGAGGCAGTGCCGGTAGGGCTGACAAAAGACTGCGGTAATAAATATTGACATTGTAACAAAAATGTGCTGGCCTCTGAGCCGAACAAACAGGGGCGAGAGGCAGCAGGGGGGAAAGCGGACTCGCTAAGATAGAAAAACAGTCCAATAGATTGATTAGTCGTTAAAGGTGATCCGCCAATGGTTCAGCAGCCGGTGCAAGGACAAGACTCTGCCGCTTCTGCCCAACCGCCCGAAAAAATCCACCTGCCCCGCACCAGCGAATCCGAGCCGCTGAAAAAGATTCGCCACACGACATCCCACGTGATGGCGATGGCAGTGCAGAAGCTGTTCCCCAAGGCCCAAGTCACTATTGGCCCTTGGATTGAGAATGGTTTCTATTACGACTTCGACCATCCAGAACCGTTTACGGAAAAGGATCTGAAAGCCATCCAGAAGGAAATGGTCAAAATAGTCAACCGCAAACTGCCGGTGACTAGGGAAGAAGTCAGTCGGGAGGAAGCGGAACGCCGGATTAGGGAAATTAACGAACCCTACAAACTGGAAATATTAGAAGGGCTTCAGGAACCGATTACCATCTACCACTTGGGTGACCAGTGGTGGGATCTGTGCGCTGGCCCACATGTGGCCAACACCGGCGACATCAACCCCAAAGCAATTGAACTGGAAAACGTTGCCGGTGCCTACTGGCGCGGCGACGCCAGCAAAGCCCAGCTGCAGAGAATTTACGGCACCGCTTGGCAAACCCCCGAACAGCTGCAAGAGTACAAGCGCCGCAAAGAAGAAGCCCTCAAACGCGATCACCGCAAACTGGGCAAAGAACTGGGCTTATTTATCTTTGCCGATCCCGTAGGACCGGGACTGCCCCTGTGGACACCCAAAGGGACAGTCTTGCGCTCCCTGCTAGAAGACTTCCTCAAACAGGAGCAGATCAAGCGCGGCTACCTGCCTGTTGTCACCCCCCACATCGCCAGAGTGGACTTGTTCAAAACCTCTGGACACTGGCAAAAATACAAAGAGGACATGTTCCCGATGATGGCGGAAGACGCCGAAGCTGCTGTCGCCGAGCAGGGATTTGTCCTCAAACCGATGAACTGTCCTTTCCACATCCAAATCTATAAGAGCGAATTGCGATCCTACCGGGAACTGCCCCTGCGCCTAGCCGAATTTGGCACCGTCTACCGCTACGAGCAATCCGGCCCCAGAACAGCTGGATGCCGAATTCCTCAGCGTCGTGGATTTAATCCTGTTCGTGTTTAACAGCTTGCAGCTCAAGAATTTTAAAGCCCGTTTGAGTTTCCGCGATCCGGCTTCCGACAAGTATATCGGATCGGATGAAGCTTGGGAAAAAGCTGAAAGCGCTATCCGCAAAGCAGTGCAGCATCTGGGCATGGACTATTTCGAGGCACCCGGAGAAGCGGCGTTTTACGGGCCAAAATTGGATTTTATTTTCCAAGACGCCCTCGATCGCGAATGGCAATTGGGAACTGTGCAAGTTGATTACAACTTGCCAGAAAGGTTTGATTTGGAATATGTGCCGGAAGATGGCACCCGCAAGCGTCCGGTGATGATTCACCGCGCACCCTTTGGATCGCTAGAACGTTTAATTGGCATATTGATTGAGGAGTATGCCGGCGATTTTCCGCTGTGGCTAGCGCCGGTGCAAGTGCGCCTGCTGCCAGTAAGTGACGAGTTTTTGCCTTTCGCGCAAGAGGTTGCTAACCAGATGCGTTCGCTCGGCATTCGCGCCGAAGCTGACGCCAGCAGTGAGCGCCTCGGCAAATTAATTCGCAATGCGGAGAAAGATAAAATACCGGTGATGGCTGTTGTGGGGGCGAAGGAAGTTGAGACGAAAACTCTAAGCGTTCGCACCCGCGCTTCTGGGGAATTGGGTGTCATGTCGGTAGCTGAGGCAATTGACAGGGTAAAGATGGCTGTTGCGGATTACAGCAGTTTCTAGAAGAGGATTGGGTGGGCAAGTCCCACCTTATTTTCTGGCACGGAGGCAAGGGGTATTCTAGGAGTCAAAAAAGTTATGAATCTTGAAGAAGATCCAATTGAAATTTTACGGAGTTCCAAGTACGCCTTAATTTATATAGGTGTTGACTGGGGACGTGAAGATGTTAAAGAGGCTCTAGAAAATTGTATTGATGGTATGGAGGATGCTTTGCAGGCGACTATTGGCTATTGGAAATGGAAAAAGTAAAATCTGGAATATCCAAGTGCCTGTTTAATAAAAGCTTTGTATGAGCGATGGGAACCATTTAATTGGCGACCTTATTTGCTCCTCGTGATGGCCAGAAACCGGGTTTTTTCTGGACTGGAGCAGAATTTTACCGCCTCTCCACCAAAAGAAACCCGGTTTATTTTGGCTTCACCTTTTATTTATAAATCAGCTCTAAACCCTAAACTTTAAACCCTAACCCTTAAACCTTCTCCGCCTTGCAGTAGATTTTTTGGGGCGCTTAGCTGAAGTATTTAAACAGCGCCGGACACAGCCAAACTTCCATATTTTTTGCGTTCCAGCGATACTAGTTCCCGCCATACTCCTGCGCCAACCAAATCAACACCGCCTGATATCCCGGAAAAGGATTGGCTGAAAATAGCAACCTGAACCCTTTTTCGGCTTGGGGAATGTCTTTTACGAGTGCGTCAATCATTTCTGGGATGCCACTCACAAATGGCTCGCGCACCAAACCGGCACTCCGATCGTCAAAGACCCAGGTGCGCTCGTGCCGGTAGGGAAAAATCACCATCATGGCGTTAGACATCGCATTAACCTCCGTCTTTGAAAAGAGTGAGACTTTTATATTATAATTAAAGTTGCGACCTACAAGTCCCAGCATTTAGATCTCCCCAACCACCCTAAAAAAGGGGGGCGCAAGAGAATGTTCCCCACCTGGGGCGTCTATGGCGTCTTGGCGGTTGATAAAAAAAGTCCTGTTAATTAACCGAAATTAACAGCTAATGCGATGATGCGATCTGGCGATGATGCCCCAAAAGTAGTTGACATCCTTACCCCCCCTAATCAAAGATGATTGGGGGGTTATCCCACGCTCGGTGCTGGGCTTTCCCGCAGGGAGGGTTTCACCAGAAGCGGGGCTTCTGCCACCGGCACCTCCGGTTTTGCCCGAATAGGAATTTTTCATGTGTTCTATCTCTAGTGTTACTGTTACCGTTCCCGCTACCACGGCTAACCTCGGCCCGGGTTTTGACTGCATCGGGGCTGCTTTGACGCTTTACAACCAGTTTAAATTCACCTGTCTCGATTCAACCCGGGGGCTGGGGGGGGAAAGAGGGGGAGTCAGTATCAGTGTCACAGGCACTAATGCTGAACGAGTCCAAACTGATAAGAGCAATTTGGCTTACCGGGCATTTGTAAAGTTATATGAACACACCGGCCAGTTGCCGCCACCGGCACGGATCGAGATTGGGCTGGGCTACCCGCTGACGAGGGGGCTGGGGAGTTCGGCGACGGCGATTGTGGGAGGGTTGGTGGGCGCAAACCAGCTTGCCGGTGCGCCGCTGTCGCCAGAGGAGGTGATGCAGCTGGCTATATCTATGGAAGGGCACCCAGATAATGTGGTGCCGGCACTGCTGGGAGGGTGCCGGTTGGCTGCTGTTACCGATGAAGACTATGCCAGCCAGCCCCATATTAATAACGTGGGGCGCACGAGTGGCTGGGAAATCTGTGAGATTCCCTGGCACTCGGATCTTGTGCCGGTGCTGGCGATTCCGGATTTTGAACTTTCCACAGCCCAGTCGCGAAGGGCGCTGCCGGCGCACTACACTCGCGCTGACGCCATTTTCAACACAGCCCACTTGGGTTTACTGGTGCGGGGGCTGGAAACCGGCACCGGCAGCTGGCTGCGAGTGGCCATGCAAGACCGCATCCACCAGCCCTACCGGCAGTCTCTGATTCCGGGGTACTCGGCGGTGCGCTTTGCGGCGCTGGATGCCGGCGCTTACGGAATCGCCATCAGTGGCGCTGGGCCAAGCCTGCTGGCCTTGGCCGATGCCAGCCGCGCACCGGCAGTCGTGCCGGCAATGGCTGAGGCTTGGCAGCAGGCGGGGGTTACCGCCTCCGTGAAAGTCCTCTCCCTGGACACGCAAGGGGCAACC
>JALOOK010000406.1 GCA_025454445.1 Oscillatoria sp. Prado101
AGCGGGGAGGGGGACGTGAGAGAGGGTTTTGGATGAGTGCAAAAAGAGAAATCATCCTTCTACTGTGCAACGCCGACCCGACTGCAGAACCTATTCCCCTGCCGTGCCAGCAAACATTGCACTAAACCTATGTCAATTCACAAGCAGCTCCCAACTTCCATCGACAATATCAGAGCCAAGGTGCGGCCTCTCTTGCAGCCCATATTTTGGGGCCCGGCAGGGGTGCTGTTGCTGGTGGCGCTGTTTATATCGGATTACAGGGCGCACCCAGAGCGGTTCAGCTCCCCCGTGAGTCAGGAAAATAACCCTGATACTGCTTCTGGCCTGACTGAAGAAGACAGGGCCAAAGCGGCTGATATGGATAACGTCTCAGTGCTGCTCAAACAGTTGAAACAGGCCGGTGCCGGCCCGGGCCAGAAAACCGCAGCCCCCCCCAGCAAGGGTTTATTTGAAGAAATGGACGGTCGCGCCAAGGAGAGCGCACCGGCAGCCAAACCGGGTGCCGACGCACAGAATAAATCCGCTGGCAAGCAAGACGCCGGCAATCTCTTGGCCAAGACAGCTGAAGATGGCAGCCCACTCAGCGCCAGTGTCCTGCAGGCGCTGGGGATGCTGCCGGATGACAAACCGGCTGGCAGAAGCTCCGAGTCGCCTGCAGTCGGACAAAGGTATAACCCGACCTCCAGCATCAACTTACTCGCACCCACCAACTCAGACCCTGCCGCCCTCAGCCCGCTGCAAGCAGCGATGGACAGATACTATATTGGCCGGGTTCCATCCTCCTTCGCGCCGGCAAGCCGTTCAGAACAATCCTCCAGTCCCCAACAGTCTTCTGGGGCAACGCCGTCTTTAGCCAAGTCCTCCGCTCTCCCAGATGGGAGAAGCTACCTAGAAGCCGCCACCGGCATGCCGGTGCCAGAGTCAGCCACACCGATTTCTCCCTCCACCCTCAACCTCCCAGGCATGACCGGCTTGAATCCCACTGACGCGGCGAATCGGGCTATTTCGGGGAATGCCTACACCTATTTAACCGGCTCTGGGCCCGCAGCAGACGCCCCAACCGGGAACTCGCAGCAGCAAGACTCAACCGGCGCACAGAACACAGTCGGGCAAATTCCTTTCGGGAACAATAATCAAGGACTCGGCGCGACGCCCTTGGGAAATCCTCAGGGCGGCTCAAATCCTGGAACTGGGGCGACGACTCCTAGCCCAGGCATGCAGGAAATCTATCAAAGACTCGGCATCACACCCCCTAGCGCCATCTACCAAAACGTCACTCCCGGGCTCGGCGTCACCTCCCCCAGCTCTCCCTACCAAGGTGTCAATCCCGGAATTGGCGTCACCTCCCCCAGCTCTCCCTACCAAGGTGTCAATTCAGGAATCGGCGTCACCTCCCCTAGCTCTCCCTACCAAGGCGTCAATTCGGGAGTCGGCGTCACCGCCCCTGGATCTGCCTACCAAGGCGTCAATCCGGGAATTGGCGTCACTGCCCCTGGCGCACCCTACCAAGGTGTCAATCCGGGAATTGGCGCTAACGTGCCGGCAAATCCCTATAATTATGGGAATCCTAGCGCCCAACCGGCTCAGCCTGCCCAGCAGCCCAACTTCTCAGTCCCCCGTACCATTGGCGGCGGACAGATTAATACCTTCTCCAATCCTTAAGCATAAAAACGCAGATATAGCGGTTCTCAGTTGGATAAACTATGGGTCAGAAACCCGGTTTCTTAAAGAAACCGGGTTTCTCAGTACCTCACTAATATGAAAAGTAGGGTGCGTTCCGCAGGACGAAACGCACCCTAAAAGCTGAATTCGGAAGCTTAAACACCCAGATAAATGCACATCCATCTGCGTTTATCTGCTACAGGCTGCGGTTAAAATCATCTGAAAAAGGACTCAGCCTGAGATCCAAAAACCCTCAATCATTGAAATGCTTAATAATCGCCTGAGCAAATTCAGAGCACTTGAGCGGCGGCTCCACCGGCGGCTCCATTAACCGGGCCAGGTCATAGGTAACTTCCCGGTTGGAAATAGCACCGGCAATGCCTTTCTTAATCAAGTCAGCAGCTTCTTGCCAGCCCATATATTCTAGCATCATTACGCCAGAAAGAATCACCGAACCGGGGTTGATGCGATCCAGACCGGCATGTTTGGGGGCGGTGCCGTGAGTTGCTTCAAAAATAGCGCAGGAGTCGCCAATATTGGCCCCTGGCCCCATGCCCAATCCGCCAACGATAGCGGCGGCGGCGTCGGAGAGGTAATCCCCATTCAGGTTCATAGTAGCCAAAATGGAGTATTCTCCCGGTCGGGTTTGGATTTGCTGGAAGATACTGTCCGCAATCCGGTCATTAACCATGACTTTATTTTTCCACTGCCGGCTGCCGTGGGTTTCCCAGATGGCATTGAGAACGCTTTCCACTTCTTGGCAAACGGTGGCTTTTTTCTCGTCGGTGAGGGCGTCGTAACCTGGTTCGATTTCGCGGGCGTTTTCTTCCAGGGTGATATTTGGGTTGCGCTCTTTGTTGCTGAGAATCCAGGATTCGCGTTCGGTGACGCACTCTTGCCGGAATTCCGAGGTGGCGAGCTCGTAGCCCCAGTCGCGGAAGGCACCTTCAGTGTATTTCATGATGTTGCCTTTGTGGACGAGGGTGACGCTTTGCTTGGATTTTGGCAGCGTCATAGCGCGTTCGATGGCGCGGCGCACCAGGCGCTGGGAGCCGGTTTTGCTGACGGGTTTGATGCCGATGCCGGAGTCTGGGCGGATTTGCTTGCTGCCGTGTTCTGGGGTAGCGGGGATGAGGTCGTTATTGAGCAGGTGAATCAGTTTGTCGCAGATTTCGGTGCCCTGACGCCATTCTATGCCGAGATAGATGTCTTCGGTGTTTTCCCGGTAGATGATCACGTCCAGTTTTTCTGGGGTTTTGTGGGGGGAGGGGGTGCCGGTGTAGTATTTGCAGGGGCGGACGCAGGCGTAGAGGTCAAAGATTTGCCGCAAGGCGACGTTGAGGGAGCGAATCCCGCCGCCGATGGGAGTGGTGAGGGGGCCTTTGATGGCCACGCCGTATTCCCCGATGGCGGTGAGGGTGTCTTGGGGGAGGTACTGGTAGGTGCCGTATTTTTCGCACGCCTCGTCGCCGGCATAGACTTTGAACCAGCTGATTTGGCGCTTGCCGGCGTAGGCGGTGGCGACGGCGGCGTCAAAGACGGTTTGGGATGCGGGCCAGATATCGACGCCGGTGCCGTCGCCGCGAATGAAGGGGATGATCGGGTTGTCCGGGACGATGGGTTTGCCGTCTTTAAAGGTGATGCGTTCGCCTGTGGTTGGGGGCGCGATTTTTTCGTACATACTGCTGTTTTTTTAGTTCCGAGTTTGAGGCTACCAGATTGTTTGGCAGCAGGCGGCAGAGTTAATCTTTTTTGAAGAGTTCCTGCTGAGATTCTGCTTTCCGCTTTTTGCATAGCGGCTTTCCGCTTTTTGCATAGGTCGGTCGGAAGTCGTTTGATGAAGGAATGTTAAAAGAGGGGGCTGTATGGCGGTTTTGCCGGTTGGGGCGGAATCGGGTTCCGCCTGAGAGAGGCTTTATAAAGAAAACGTGAAGGTGCTAGAAACTGGGGGCGGCCACTATGCAGCCGCCCCTACAGGCTGTGTGCTATGACATATCAGGATATAGCGGTTATAAATGATTGTCGGCTCTCTAGCTGTGAGCAACTTTCAGTTAGGGGGATCTCCTGGATTACCCCTGTTTTTTATTGGCAAAACTCATTGACAATCAAGATTGCAGCTAGGAGCAACATCATTGCCTTGCATGCGCACCAGCCCCATGCTGTGTAACTTATATGCTTCCACCGGCTTTAATCGCACTGGCTTATCTGCCTCAACGACTTTTTTCATCGCCTCCACTAGACCTGAATCATTTTCTAGAGTCAGCCAATGCTCCCTGAGAGCTCCCCTGCTAAAAATGTGTATAAACAGAAGCCGCATGTGGGGAGGGGGTTGGGGTGCCAGGTTGATCTCCGTGTGGGCGCAACGCCACCGGCATCCCGATCGCCCACCGGCACCCAGCTCACCCCCGGGCGGGCGCGAGAGCGCACTGCGGGCCGATCCCTGGCAAGTTAGAATCGAAAAAGGAACACAGACTAATAAAACCCCCACCCAAATGAGCGCTGACTTGCAGGTAGAAAAGACAAAATTGGCCAAACCCCCACTAGAGATACACTATCTCGGGGACCGGGCGCTGCGGCAGAACGCCAAACGGATTGCCAAAGTGGATGACGACATCCGCCAACTGGTGCGCGAAATGCTGCAAACCATGTACAGCGCCGATGGGATAGGCTTGGCAGCACCCCAGGTCGCTATTCAAAAGCAACTCATTGTAGTGGATGTCGAGCCAGAGAACGCCGCCAACCCCCCCCTGATTTTGGTCAACCCCACCATCAAAGGCTTGACCGGCGATCTGTGCGTCTACCAAGAAGGTTGCCTCAGCATTCCGGGAGTCTATCTGGATGTCACGCGCCCAGAAATGATCGAAGTCACCTATAAAGACGAGCTGGGGCGTCCGAAAACCCTAACCGCCACGGGGCTGTTGTCCCGCTGCATCCAGCACGAGATGGATCACCTCAACGGCGTGCTGTTTGTCGATCGGGTAGAAAATCAGCTGGCGCTCACCGAAGAGCTCACCAAACACAAGTTCTCGCCTCGGGCCGTCAAACCCCTCGCCCAGGGCAGCTCTCAAAATTAGGACTTGCCGGTCTAGCCGTTTGTAGTTGGGCTTCAGCCCTCCATGTTCGTAGTTGGGCTTCAGCCCTCCATGTTCGTAGTTGGGCTTCAGCCCTCCATGTTCGTAGTTGGGCTTCAGCCC
>JALOOK010000407.1 GCA_025454445.1 Oscillatoria sp. Prado101
CACAAAACGCCCCTTCTGTCAAGGGGCGGACAAAACTTTTTGGGGCGCTTCTGGGGACTTCGGGGCGCTTCTGGGGATTTCGGGGCGCGAGCCGGTCAAAATCGGGGGGGCAGGCGAGTGGACATGAATAAACGCGATCGGATGGGAGCCAGAAACCCTGGAAGCCAGAAACCCTGGGAGCCAGAAACCCGGTTTCTTAAAGAAACCGGGTTTCCAGATTGGTTTCTAGACTTATGCCCGCCTACTTATTATTTTTCCCGCCACTGCAGAAACTTGATATAATCCCCCTCAAACCGCGCTCCTTTTAACATCCGGTTCCAGTAAACCCAAGGCAGAACGTGCTTTTTCATCAACCACATCACCCAGCGCTCTTTAGCCGGATTTAGAGGAAAACTCGACATCGGGCGGCCACTGTAACCGTCAAACTCCGACATCACAGTTTTGTCATAGCCGGTAATTAAAGGGCAGCAGGTGTAACCGTCATACTTTGCCCGCAAAGGTTGCGAGGCCATAAACGCCAGTAAATTTTCTGCCACAACCGGCGCTTGCTTGCGAACCGCCGCCGCCGTTTTAGACGTGGGCAGCGAAGAAGCATCCCCAATCGCAAACACATTTGGGTAGCGGTTGTGCTGGAGCGTGTCTTTATCCACATCCACCCAGCCATAAGGGCTATTCGGAACAGCCAGAGGGCTGTTTTTAATAAAATCAGGAGCGCTTTGTGGGGGCGCAACGTGAATCATATCGTACTTGACGCTAAATTCTCCGACGCTCCCGCCATCACCCAAAACATCAAAAATCGCCTCTTTCGTGCCGGCTTTAATCTCCTTGAGATTGTGGTGGAATTTCACTTCAATCTCCCGCTCTTTCACGACGCCTTCCAAAATCCTGGAATAAACCGGCACCGCAAACATTCTAGTCGCGGGCGTGAGAAACATCACCTTCGTTCGCTGGCGCACTCCCCACTTACTGCGGAAAACATCGTCCGCCATGTACATTACTTTCTGGGGCGCACCGCCGCACTTAATCGGCGTATTGGGAAAAGTAAACAGCGCATTTCCGCCTTGAAAATTCTTAATTAATTCCCAAGTGTAAGGGGCGTAACGGGGCGAATAATTGCTAGTCACGCCATCTTTCCCGATCGCTTCTTTAAGACCTTTTATTAAATGCCAGTCAACTTGAATGCCCGGGCAAACAATTAAGCAATCATACTCAACCCGGATGCCTTCAGAGGTGCAGACGGCATTCTTATCTGGGTCTAGCGTTACCGCCCGATCTTTAATCCAAGTCGCCCCTTTGGGAATTAAATCTTTTTGATGTTTGACGGTATCTTGGATCTGAAAAACCCCACCCCCCGTCAGCGTCCAGCCCGGCTGGTAATAGTGTTTGTCCGACGGTTCAATGATGGCGATATCCAGCGAGCGGTTTTTCGCCAGCAGCAGTGAAGTGGTCGTAATCCCAGCAGCACCGCCACCGATAATAACGATCTGGTAGTGAACCGTTTTGCGGACTTCCGGTTGGGTTTGTGGAACAGCAGTCTGGGACTGTCCTTGTGCTAGCGTTGGCATTGTCTGTTTTCCCTGGTGAGCATTTTTACTGAGCCCGCTCTGCGAGGGACGCCTCACCCAGCCGCCTGAGTACATGTACTCAATCCAGCTGCGGGGTTGCGTCCCTTCTCAAGCCACGCTCCTTATACTATTGTATAGTAATATAACACATACAACAAAAAGTAAAGCTTATCGCATCAGCCGCAGGGCGCGAAAAGCCCAGGCAGCGGTGATTCCGGCACTCGCGCTGGCCTTACCTTGGCCTGGTGAGCATTTTTACCGGGCCCGCTCTGCGCCGGCGAGGAGGCACGCCTCACCCCGCCGGCTGGGTGAATGTACTTAACCGAGCTGCAAAAAATTTTTTTGCCTCTCTTGCCAAATCAGGCTTGTCATATTATTGTATAGGAATATAGCGACAAGAAGCGAAAGTAAAGCTTCGGGCCGCAGAGGGCGAAAAGCCCTGGTTCGAGACGCCCGCTCTGGGCCATTGCCATGCCGGTGACAGATCGGTGCTGTTTGGGATTGGCCACCGGCACCCGCCGCTGCGGACAGGGCCAAACAGCCATCCAGACAGGGTTTGTGACAAAACAAGAGATTGACCAAAAGGAGAGAAAACCATGCTGTTCCGCCAACTCTACGACAACGAAACCAGCACCTACACTTATTTAATTGCCGACGAAACAACCAAAGAAGCGGTTTTAGTCGATCCGGTGATCGAGCAAGTCGAGCGAGATTTGAAACTGCTGCAAGAATTGGGACTAACATTGCGGTACTGCCTAGAAACCCACATTCACGCGGATCACATCACCGGCACCGGCAAACTGCGCACCTTAACCGGCTGTCAGGGAATCGTCCCGGAAAATGCCAGCGCCGCCTGTGCCGATAGCTTCATTAAAGATGGGGAAACCTTGCGCCTGGGAGACATCGAAATTAAAGCCATAGCCACTTTAGGCCACACCGACAGCCACATGTCATATCTGGTGAATGTATCTCATATTTTAACAGGCGATTCCCTATTTATTCGGGGGTGCGGGCGCACAGATTTTCAAAGCGGCGATCCGGGTTTAATGTACGATGGCGTCACCCAAAAAATATTCACCCTGCCAGACGAAACCCTCGTGTATCCCGGTCACGACTACAGAGGACAAACCGTTTCAACGATTGGCGAAGAAAAGAAATACAACCCCCGCTTTGCAGGCATTGATCGGGCCAGCTTTATCCAACTGATGAACAGCCTCAACCTGCCAGATCCCAAGAAAATTGCCGAAGCAGTTCCCGCCAACCAGCGCTGCGGTAACGTGCCGGCATAGGGGCGATCAAAAAATGGGAGAAACAGCCAGCAGGCGCTGACCGGAAGAGGCTGTTTATAAAGTAATTGTTAAGGCCGTGACGGCAGTTCACCGGATTTCTGTTGCTGGTAGGGGCGGGTTTACAGACATCCTTCGCTACCAGCAAATATCTCGGGGGAACCCGCCCCTACATATATAATGGCACAGGGCCTGTAGGGGCGGCCCCCCGTGGCCGCCCCCGGTTTCTTTATAAACACGCTCTAAAAGTGTCAAGGCATTTCCCCACTTTTAAGCACTGTTTGAGCCGGTTTTCTCCCCCCCCTCTCCCCGGGTGTGGTAAAATTGTGGGAGCAATTCGAAAGAAAGACATTCCAAAGTATAGCCCCCGCAGACAAATGGCGAAAAGTCCCTCTATAGACCGTTACCCTTTTCTCTCCAAATTGAGCCGTTCCTTCCCAATTTTAACATGGGGGCTGCATTACCGGCGCGAATATTTGCTCGGAGATGTCACCGCCGGCATTATCGTTGCCAGCTTGTTAATTCCGCAGGGAATGGCCTACGCCATGCTGGCCGGTTTGCCCCCGCAAGTGGGGCTGTACGCCAGTATTCTACCTCAAATTGTCTACGCCTTTTTGGGAACCAGCCGCATGCTTTCCGTTGCGCCGGTTGCCGTTGATTCCCTGATGGTTGCGGCAGCAGTCAGCGCTCTAGCCAAAGAAAACACCCCAGAATATTTAGGGCTGGCACTGACTTTAGCATTCCTCGTCGGTGCTTTAGAGCTTATAATGGGAGTGTGTCGGCTGGGATTTTTGGTAAACTTTCTCAGTCAGTCCGTTATTTCCGGATTTATCAGCGCCGCTGCCATTCTCATCGGGTTCAGCCAAGTCAAACACCTGTTCGGGATCAAAATCCCCCAAACGGAATCCTTTTTACAGCTGGTCAGTTACCTGGCAGAAAAAATCGGAACAGCCAACTGGATAACCCTGATCTTGGGAGTTGCCAATCTTGCCCTATTGGTCTATTTTAACAAAGGCTTGAGCCGGCAGCTGAAAAACTTTGGATTGCCGGATGCCGCCACTGTTCCGATTACCAAAAGCGCTCCTTTAATTGCTGTCACCGGCAGCACCCTGATTGTCTGGCTGTTTCAGCTCGATAAAATAGCGGGGGTTAAAGTAGTGGGAGAAATCCCGCAAGGACTGCCGGCGCTAACCTTTCCCCTGTTTGACCTCAATACCGTTCAATCTTTACTGCCGGCAGCCTTAGCTATTAGCTTTGTCGGGTTTATGGAAGCCTTTGCCGTTGGCCAGTTTTTGGCGAGCAAGAAACGGCAAAAAATAGATGCCAATCAAGAACTAATTGCCTTGGGTGCGGCGAATGCCAGCGCCGCCTTTACAGGGGGCTATCCCATTACAGGCGGGTTGAGCCGGTCGGTGGTCAATTTTTCTGCCGGCGCAAATACGGGGCTAGCGTCTATTATAACCGCTTCCGCTATTGCCGTCACCGTCATGTTTCTGACGCCGCTCTTTTATTTTCTCCCCCAAACCAGTTTAGCGGCTGTTATCTTAGTAGCGGTGGCGAATTTACTGGATTTTGCCACGCTTAAACGCCTGTGGGCTTACGAGCGAGCCGATGCGGTTGCCTGGTGCGCGGCATTTGTGGCGGTGCTAGCAACCAGCGTGGAAAAAGGGATTGTTATCGGTGCGGCGATTTCTCTGGGGCTGCACCTGTGGCGCACCAGCAAACCTCATATCGCCATTGTGGGGCGCGTGGGCGAAACCGAGCATTTCCGCAACGTGCTGCGTCACGAGGTGAAAACTTGCCCGCACGTTTTAGCGATTCGGGTTGACGAAAGCCTCTATTTTGTGAATGCAAAATACCTGCAAGATTATGTGCTGAAAGCCGCCGCAAAGTTACCCCAGGTAAAACATTTGGTTTTGGTGTGCAGTGCCGTCAATATTATTGATGGCAGCGCTTTGGAAACTTTGCAAAGCAAATTAGAAAAAGTCGGGTTTGTGGCGGCGCTGGGGAGCGAGCGCATTTTCTTAAGCACAGACCAAGCCATGCGCAAGTTAGAATGTGTGTGAGGGCAATTTAAGTCTGGTAGGGGTGAAGGGGAATCGCACGGAATTTGTCTGCCGGCACCCCCCCTAAACCAGCCATCAGGGATTTGGCTGAATTTGGCTCTTAACCCAACTGCGAAATGCCCTAACCAACTCTAAATAATCCTCAGTACCCGCTTGCTGTAAAAACCGAGAAATTTCCAGCACCGGCACATTGGGAAATGCCAGACTGCGCTCACTGAGCACATACTCCTTATCCCGCAGTACATTAATACTGAAGGATTCCCCATCGTAAACCCAGACTTCCGGAACGCCCAGCTCTGCATAAACTGGAAAGCGAATTTTGGAACTGCTGGTGATATCAATCTCAACCACTAAATCAGGGGGCGGATTCTGATTGAGGTCGATTCTCTTTTTGCCTTTAACTGCGTTCAGGTTCTGAATGTAGAAGCATTTATCTGGCTCGGCTCCGCTAAGTTCCGAACGTTTGAAGGTAGTGGAGCCTAGAGGATAAATTCTAATGGCTAATTCTTCAGCCAAGGTTTCGACAAATCGACCCACGATTTCTTTGTAAAGTTCGTGTTCAGGTGATGGAACAATAATTTCAAGTGTGCCACGATTGTAAGTAAGGCGCAGCCTGCGATTGCTCAGTTCAGCCAGCAAGGCTTCATAAGTTTGCCAGCTGATACCGGTGAGCTGGATTCGTTCTGCGGGTTGGGTGAGGGTGCTAGTGGTCATAGGGCGGTTGGTTCAGGTTGATACGGTCGCCTTCCTAAATTATAGCGGTTTTCGTATGAGTGAGGTACTGAGAAACCCGGTTTCTTTAAGAAACCGGGTTTCTGAGGCGTAGTTCATCCAACTGAGAACCGCTATAGCTTATTTTCACACACTTACTTGACACGGCTCACTCCTCAAAAATTGCCCCCCGCTCCGTCAGAGCTTGCTTGAACGCCTCAGAAATTCCTGAATTGCCAGCAAAGCGAGCACTTTCCACATTCGCACCCGTCAAATCCGCACGAGTCAAGTCCGCACCGGCAAGATTAGCACCCACTAAATTAACGCTAGTCAAATCAGCATTTTTCAAATATGCCCCCCTGAGCAGCGCACCGGCAAGATTGGCGCGAGATAAATACGCACTGCTCAAATTCGCCTCAATCAGCAGCGCACCGGCAAGATTAGCGCCGCTGAGGTTAGTGCGCAGATCCGCACGCCTCAAATTAGCGCCGCTGAGATTAGCGCCGGCTAGATTCGCATTAGTCAGCACCGCGCGGCTGAGATTAGCGCCGGCAAGATTCGCGCCTGCGAGATCCGCCAAATTCAGATTAGATCCGACAAGAAAAACAGACCGCAAATCTGCACGGCTCAAATCCGCATAATGCAAATCAATATCGCTCAAATCCGCACCCGCAAAATCCACCTCTGGATTCAGCCCCAAACTCCTCGCCAGCGCCAGAAAATCAGAGGTTTCGCTATTGCCAAAAAGTTGCCTGACGCTCGCTCGCTGCTGCTGCAAGCACGAAATCGCTTGCGCCGCATTTCCCAGCGACTTGTAAGCCAATCTCAGATTTCCCAGCGCCTGTGCCTCAACTTGCCGGTCGGACATTTCCCGCGCGATTGCCAGACGCAGCTGCAGGTATTCTATCGCCTCACCGGCATCCCCCAACTCCAGGAAAGCATTTCCCAAATTCAGCAGCGCATTCCCCTCGCCGCGCCGATCGGAAATTTCCCGCGCTATCGCCAAATGCTCTCTATAGCATTCAATCGCTTTTGTCAAGTTTCCTAGCGCCTGGTAAGCGGCTCCCACATTTCCCAGCGCCGCTCCCTCCCGCCGCCGGTCTTGAATTTCCCGGTAGCTCGCTAGCGCTTTTTGCCAGGACTCCAGCGCCGCCTCAAACTCACCCGTCTGATATTGCTCAATTCCTTGTTTCAGCAGCCGAGTCGCTTCAGACATCATCTAAATTCCGCTTTAATAGTAAAGTTAATATTGCGCTCCTGGCTGTCACAACTGTTGGCAATGGGCAATAGTAACTGAACATTGCTAATCCCCAACGCCTGTCTCCGAGTTGCAATTAATCAACCAGACATAATATCAGCAAGGCGCAGCAACCTTAAACAGGCTGCAGTGAGAAATGCCGGCAAAAGGATACCAAAGCTATCCGCACCGGCAGAGCGCAGCAGCTCACAACTGCTCACAACTGCTCACAACTGCTCACAACTCCTCAAAAATCGCGCCTCGCCCTTTCAAATCGGCTTCCATCTTCTCAGACAGCCCGGAATCCTTTTTGAATCGCGCTTCTTTCACCAAAGCACCAGCCAGGATAGCGCCGGTGAGATTAGTTAAAACCAGCCCAGCGTGGTGCAAGTCAGCACCCTCCAGGTTGGCGTCAGTCAAATCAGCATCGCTGAGATTGGCATTGCTGAGATTCGCCTCCCGGAAATTGGCACCCTTGAGGTTAGCGCCGCTCAAAGAAACCAGCGCCAGAGCGCAGCGGTGCAAGTCAGCCCCCTCCAGGTTGGCATCACTGAGCAGCGCACCGCTCAAATCAGCGCCGGCACACTTTGCCTCACTCAAATTAGCCTCACTCAAATCTGCATCGTTGAGCAGAGCGCCGCGCAGGTTAGCACCGGCAAGATTGGCACCGGCAAGGTTAGCGCCATTGAGGTTTGTGCCCTGCAAATTGGCAGCGGCGAAATCCGAGAGTGGATTCAGTCCCGCAATGTTTGCCAGCTCCACAAAGTCATCAGTTTTTGCTCTTAAAACCTGCTGGATCAGCGCTTCCAGCTCAGGGGAGCTGACAGCCGACTCCTCAGTATGGTAACTGCTCCAGTGGGGCGAAACTGAGAGCGAATTGTATTGCAGCACAACAGCGCGACTGAGATTCGGCTTCAGTTGCAGCTCCTCGATAGATATTGCCAGCTTTCTTTCCAACACCGCATGTTTGTTGGGGCTGATGTCGTGCGGCCAAAGTCCTTCCACACCGGTGAGGCGCACGCAAGCCGGTGGCACTTCAAACACGCCCCGCACTTGGCAAGGCATCCCCGTGACTTGCAGCGTTCCCAGCTTAAAATTTTTGATTTCCGCTTTTAAAACCGGCGGGCTGGCCAAAGGCTTGAGCGCAAAAACCCAGCAAGGTTCCACCTCTGTACCGCTCGCTGTCACCTGACAGGCGGTAGAGTTTTCGTCGAAAAGCTGGACGTTACCGTTGAGCTGGCGGGACTGTTCCGGCATTTGGCCATTTTCTAGCGTCAGTTTCAGCTGCCCGCCGGTGAGGCCAAATTTGAAGCGCCCCCCCATCAGCGGCTGCCAAGCTTCGTCAAAGTGCAGCGTCAAATACAGGTCAATCAGCTCGCTTCCCGCTGCGCCGGTGCGGGCGGGGATGCCGGTCAATTCCATTAACAGGCAGTTTGGCTGGGGTTTTGAGGTCAGAGGTGCTTGCATTGCCAATTTTCGTGTCGTAGGGACCTACCTGATATCCCAAGCTACCATATATGGGCATTGGGCAGGGGGCAATGGGAGCATGGGGCTGCGCCAAAAACCTAAGGGCGCTCTTTCTTATGAGCGCCCTGCCAGTTTTTTCTTCAATTGAGTGAGTTAGATGGAGTTGCTTGTTCCGGTGGATTGCATCAATCGGCGAACCGAACGGCTGCAACCACTGCGCTTGAGTCCTAGGAGGCAAACCACAAACCGATCCTGGAATCGTTGCACTTTAGCTCATCGTTGCATGGCTGCGGTCGTAAGTCACGCTGTTGGCGGCAGATGGTTTTCCTTGGATGGGGTTCCAGTAATCAGTAGCCTCAAGTCCCACTTCAGCCGCCGCACGAGTCAGCAGCAGCGATGTCAGC
>JALOOK010000408.1 GCA_025454445.1 Oscillatoria sp. Prado101
CCGAGGGCTTTAGCCCTACTACAAACTCGTGCGTAGGCAGTCGCTTCTGAACTGCGCAGATCGGCCCCGAGGGCTTTAGCCCTACTACAAACTCGTGCGCGACAGCTAGACCTCTCTCTCCCCCAGCTGATAGCATTTGGGTTAGAATGTGGCTTCCAGATTAAGCGGCGAGATTTTTAGTAAAAGATATTTTATCATATTTCTTACCTCAACAATTTCAGAACGCGCACAGATGGAACCGAAACCCTATCTTATATTCAGTCTCAATGGCAGCCGGTATGCTGTGGAAGCGTCCTGCGTCCAGGAAGTTTTCTTTTTGCCGGAACTGACGCCGGTGGCGGAGGCACCCCCGGACATTGTGGGAGTCGTCAATCTGCGAGGCAATATTTTGCCGGTAATGGATCTCGATCTGCGCCTCGGACAGCGAGCGCGGGAGTACCAGCTGACAGATAGCGCTGTCATCCTGGAGTTGCAAGGATTTCAGATTGGCATTATCGTCCATCAAGTCCACGAAGTGCAAGACCTTGCCCCAGAGGAGGTGACAAGAGAATTATTTTATGGGCGAAAACTCCCAGTGCACTCCCACCCTTTTGTGTCCGGCGTCGCTCAGGTGGCTGGGAGTATCGTGATGTTGATTAACCACGAGAATTTAATCCGGTATTCAGAAGCTTTTGAGCCGAGCATCAGCGACGAAAGTGCTGACAGTTTCCAGAAGAGCGAAAACTACTTTAAAGAGTCGGAAGCAGTACAGCGATCGCCTAGAGTTTTTTGCCCCCACGCAACCCCTGAGGAACGGGCGATTTTTCGGGAGCGGGCCGAAAATCTCAGAAGCTCAACAGACCAGCAGGATTTTGCCGGTCTGGTGCCGCTAGCTATTATTGGGTTGCAGGGGGAATACTTTGGACTGGAACTGGAGATGGTGCGGGAGTTTACCGACATCCGCAAAGTCACTCCTATCCCTTGCACGCCGACGCATATTGTCGGCAATATGAATTTGCGGGGCGAGATTGTGACGCTGGTGGATATTCGCAGTTTGTTAAACTTGCCGCTCACCGGCATCACCCAGGCATCCAAGGCAATGGTGATTCATATCGACGATGTGGTTGCCGGTGTGACTGTGGATGAAGTGTTCGATGTCATGTACCTGCACCCAGAGCAGATTAAGCCGATTCCCACAGCAGTCCACTCCGCAAATGATGAATACCTGCGAGGTACTGCTCCCTATGGGGACAAGATGATGACGCTGCTGGATCTGCCCAAAATTCTCACCAAAGGGGAGTTGACTGTCAATGAGGAAGTTTAACCGTTGGCTCGCCGGTAGGGGCTTTTCGGAGGAGATGGGGAGAAACTGTTATGCGTCTTTTTTTCTTCTTCCTTCTGCTGGTAGGGGCGGGTTCATTCCAGATGGAAAGCTGGTAATAAAGGATGTCTGTAAACCCCCCCCTAGGTCAAGGAAGGCGCTCTTTGTCAGGACAGCTGGACAGCAATCGCCTCCAAGGCGGCTTTCTCTCTGCTGGCAGTGCGATCGCCCACGGTTAGGCTATGATAAAGGAATTATTGTTTTATCCTGTTGCTTTCGTCTTTCATGCTTTTCCTCGCTTCCCTTCCCCAAGGTTAGAAAACTTGCATCGGTCTGTCAATTCAAAAAATGGCCACTCGCCCATGAACAATGCCGGTGATAGCGCCCGCTTCATTTTTGTTTCAGGATCGCCACAAGAGGTAAGTTCTGTATGCTCGATAGATTTCGCCTAAGAATAAGCATATTGATCGGCTATATTGCGCCTATTATATTGAGTATAATTGCTGCGATTGCCGTTTATTCAAATGTTCAAACAGTCAGGGATAAATCCTCACTTGTAACTGTGTCAAGAACGATTTTAGACCGCGAGCAGGATATGGCTTTTAATCTTCAAGTCATGCAGAGAGCGGTTCGGGGATATCTGCTCGACAGAAGTGCGGTTTCTTTTAATTCGTACCAGCAGGCGAAGGAAAAAGTTCAGAGATTATCTGCCTCTTTATCTGAGTTAGTTAAAGACCCGGATCAGCAAGAAAAGCTGCCGCAAATTTTAGATTCTTTTCGCCAGCTTGATGCCATAAACACAGAGCTAATTTATTTGGTAGATCGGGGTAAATATCAGCAGGCTATAGAAGCGTGGAAGCAGAAAGATGGGCGCGAGTATGATGAAGAAATTACACGCCTATTAAAGGAATTTGAAGCTCGTGAAAAGGATATTGTGCGGCAAAGAGAAGACGAGAAAAATGCTGCCTTGAATGCGCTTGTATTTTTGGTTGTCGCCGCTACAGCGCTTTCTGTCCTGCTGGCCATTGCCATTGGGCTGTGGGTTGCCTCTGGGATTGCTGAGCGGATGAGCCGGTCTGCCAGTGCGGTTGCCAGCGCTTCCAGGGAGATTGCCGTCACGATGGAGCAGCAGGAGCGCAACGCTAGCCACCAGGCGGGTTCGGTGAATCAAACCACCACCAGTTTAGATGAGTTGGGAGTCTCCTCGCAGCAAGTCGCGCAGCAAGCGGAATCTGCCGCTCGGGGTGCCTGTCAAGCGCTGACTCTCAGCGGTGGCGGAACCAAGGCTGTGGATCGCACCCTGGAGGGAATGGCCACTCTCAGAGAAAAAGTAGACGCTATTGCCCAACAGACTCAGCGCTTGAGTGAGCGGACCGGCCAAATTAGCAGCATCGCCAGTCTGGTCAGCGATCTGGCCAACCAAACCCACATGCTGGCGCTGAATGCCGCCATTGAAGCCGTCCGCGCCGGCGAGGGGGGAAAGGGGTTTGGCGTCGTCGCCAGCGAGATTCGCAAATTGGCCGACCAGAGCAAGAAATCAGCCGAGAAGATTAACGCCCTTGTTGGCGATATCCACACAGCGCTCGCCGCTACTGTCATGGCCACAGATCAAGGCACTAAGACGGTTGAAGAAGGCATGGCAATCGCCCGAGAGACAGCCGAGGCTTTTGCCGGTGTGGCCGATGCCATCAACCAGGTAGTGTTGAACAATCAGCAAATCTCGCTGAATATCAAGCAGCAGGCTATTGCGATTCAGCAGGTGGCAGATGCCATGAACGCTATCAACACCGCTGCCCGAGAAACGGCGACTGGCATCACTCAAGTCAAAATTGGCACGCAACAGCTCAATGAAGCAGCCGATGCTCTCAAGGCTATGGTTTAACGAGCGCTGATCGCAGGGGAGGCAACATCGTGGGGGCGGGGGGCAATGGGGGCGGGGGGCAATGGGGGCGGGGGGCAATGGGGCATGGACGCCAGAAACCCGGTTTCTTAAAGAAACCGGGTTTCTCAGTACCTCACTCATACGAAAAACGCTATATTTCAAGGCCCTTCTTGACATATTGACGCTTTTGTGAGAAGCAATCTTGAGCGCGTTGGTGTACCTTTGGTTAAAATCAGCACTGAAACCCGCAACAGTCCGCTCGCGAAAATACCGCGCTGGCGACAGCGGTTCCCCGGAGTCTGGCAGGAATGGTTTTAATCACAAGCGTTACCAACGGTATTGCCTCCCCAGGAGATAGCAAAATGTTCGAGAAGCTCAAATTGCAGGATCGCATCACTTTCGGCTATTTGGTGCTGCTGGCTATATCTCTAGTCGCGGCTGTGCTGGTGTATTTCCAAATCGGCGACCTCAAGCAGCACATCACCGCCCAAACCATTGGCCAAATTATGGTCAGGGACTCCGACCGGCTCGCCTTAAGTATTGCCGGCATTGAGCGGGCGGCTAGGGGCTATCTCCTCTATCGAGATGACAGCAATTTGCAAACTTTCAACAAAAATGAAGAATTGTTTGAAAAATCTGCCCAATCTTTGGCAGACAGGGGTGGCTATGCTGCAGACGCAGCTGCTGCGCGTTCCGCCGCAGGAGAGCGGTTTACGGAAATTTTATTGCTGGCCAAAGAGTCTGTGGACTTTAATAAAAATTTAATTCAACTCGCCAAGGCGGGCCAAGTCAAAAAGGCGATTAAAATCTATGAATCAGACGCTCAGGTAAGCCAAGCACGCCAGCTGCAAATCGCCCTGGATGCTTTCAGTCAGAAACAGGATGAGATTCAGGCTGAAAAAAGTCAGCAGGTTGAGTCTAGCATTAATTTGCTGTTGGCGGTCGTGGCAGCCAGTACCTTGACATCGCTGATTGTTATCCTGGGGCTGAGTCTGTCGGTAGCCCACTTCACCGGCCAGCAGATGGCCCGGGACGCGACGAGCATCGCTTTATCGGCTGCCCAGATTGCCTCAGCAGCCACGGAACAAGAACGCTCCATCAGCGAACAGGCAACCTCTCTCAATCAAGTCGCCACGACTATTGATGAGCTGGGAGTGTCCTCGCGAAAGTCAGCTGAGCAAGCCGAAACTGCAGCCACCGGCACCCGTCAGGTCTTGGCTCTAGTTGCCGGTGAGTGCGACCGGCTCGATTGGCCAGCGGCAAGTGGGCCAAGTTTGAAAGACCAAATGATTGCCATGCAAGCCCAAATCCTGCAATTGAGCGACCGGCTCAGCCAAATTGGCACCATCACCAGAGCGGTTACCGATTTTGCCAATCAAACCAACATGCTGGCCCTCAACGCAGCTGTTGAAGCCGCTCGTGCTGGAGATCGCGGCAGGGGCTTTGCTGTGGTTTCCAGCGAAATTCGCAGGCTTGCTGACCAGAGCAAAAAGTCTGCCGAGCAGATTAACGCCCTGATCCTGGATATCAAAACGGCTACCGAAGCCACTGTGCTGGCTACAGACCAGGTAAGCCAAATTCTCGATCGGGTGGTCGAAGAAATTAATAACGTCAGCCTGAGCGTGCAGCAAATTGCCCTC
>JALOOK010000409.1 GCA_025454445.1 Oscillatoria sp. Prado101
CCCTCGGCACCGGCACCGGTAGCAGTCGTGGAATTGCTATCTCCGGGAGCGGCTTGCATAGTCTTGTTCTTTTTCATGGGTTGTTCCACCGTTCGTTCCATTCAAAGTTCCTAGTTCGTCGTCAAGGATCCCCGACTCCTCCTGTGATTTTTCCCTTGGTGACGGGTTGGCTTTCTGACTTACTTGCTCTTCATTATTGCAGGCAGACACAGGAGGAGTCAAGAGGTTTTGTCAATAAATTTTGTCGAATTTGTTTTCTGGGGAAAAGTAGGCTTTGAATACATAACGACGGGGCCAACCTCTGCTTTCTGATGTAGCCGGCTCCCGATTTTTAGCTTTTTTTATGAGTTCAGCAACTGCGGAAGTTACATCCATCCGAACAGCCTGCCGGCTAAGAGTGCGCCCAGAATGCCCTTGGACATTGCCAAAAGTACTTTCCCCAAGGGAAAAACCCCAAACGGCTCCCATGCTTGGAAGCAGGCTTTTAGCTGGGGTTCATCTCAATCCTTCTCCCGATAAGAAGCGCTCAACAAAGGCCAATCACACTCAGAAAGTGGCCGGACATACGGGGTGCCAGGTATCGGAAAACGCAGGTTGTGCGGCAATTTATCGAAGCTAATCGAGCGCCAAAGGAAGCGGGGAAAGACTTTTGACATTTTTTGAGGTCAGTGCTAGGATTGGTAGCTAAGGAGTGGGCTGGTTCCGTTCAGCAGCTGATCAATCGGTAGTAGACCGCCGAAACCTATTGGTTCGAGGGTGGTTATTGCGTTACAGCTCAAATCCAAATTCGAACCGCCCCAAATGGATGCCAGATCGCCCTCGGACAAATCATCACGCACGACGCAGCCCTCGGCATCGGCACCGGCAGCAGTCGCTGTGGAATTGCGCTCTACGGGAGCGGCTTGCATGATCTTGTTGTTTTTCATGGCTTGTTACACCATAGTTGAAAGTTCCTAGTTCGTCGTCAAGGCTCCGCGACTCCCCCTGTGATTTCTCCGGGGGGACGGAGTGGCTACCTGGCTGACTTGACCGGCACACCGCACTGCTGTACGATGCCCTTAACATCTAATATAAACCAGCCAAACTCATCCGCCCACTGACCACCATCAGTAATTTCGTTAGTATTTCATCAGGAATTTCCCTCCCCACCTATGGCACCCACCGGCGATCCCTTCCCCCAGGCGGCTATGCACTGGGACTTAGACACCCTCTACGCAGACTTGACCGAGGCCAAGGGCAAGCCCCTCACCCCCACCGAGAAGCTGCACCTGCGGGGGTTGCTCTGCGGTTGCAGTCCCTCCAAAATAGCACAAACCCTCGGCAAAAACTGCAAGGGCGTCGAGACAGACCTGTGCGCAACTTTGTATCGATATGTTAAGAGTCTGGTGGGCAAAGGCAACGAAAAGATATACAGCTGGAGAAACATCACTTCATGGCTTGAGGAAGCCGGATCTACAAGTCATCAGGCTCCTAAATCGGCGAGCCCGAAATCTTTAAACGAAAAATTTAACATCACTAATATAAATTGTGAGAGCAATCAAATAACAATTGAGGTATTCCTGCAAATCACTATCCCCGTACCTTCAGAGTTATTAAGACAAAACCCAGACAAAAGTGGGGATAACAGTCACAAAGGCATGGAGCAAAATTGAAGGGGGTAGAGGGGTGTACCGGCTCAATCCTAACCTTGTTACTTCCAGAAATACAGTGCGTTCCGCCGCATGTAAAATATTAGCAGAAGTGGTGCCGGTGCGCCGGAGGAAAGCACCCCGCGACTTGTGTTAAGCTATGATTGAATTTGCCCGGAGGTGACAGTCGGCGGTGCCGAAAGTGAGGCGTTCCCAGCTGCCATGCTGGGAACGAGGGGAAACGAGGGGAAAAAAGAAGGATGAACTAACACTCGTTAATTCACCCTTCCTTTGCGAACCCTTCACCTATCACTTAGCAGCCGCCGGCTTCTTCTGAGCGAGCATGCGCTCAACACTCATCGCAGCAACGCCCAAAGTCACCAGAACCATCCCGAAAATCTGCAGCGGCAACAACTTCTCACTAATAATTATAAAGCCAAACAAAGCCGTCAAAGCAGGCCCGCTAGTCCCGATAATTGACGCCAGCGCCGCCCCGGCCAACCGGATAGCGAAATTATTCAGCAGATAGCTAGCCAGTGTGAACACACCCAATATAGCGCTGCCAATCAGCAGGCTAGGCCACAAACTCCAATTGAAATCCACTGCCATTCCCTTTGGTAAAGGAATCAGCAAACTGACCGTGCAAAACACCAAAATCGACAGGAACCCAACCAGAGTAAAAGGAATTGGGTGGAGCTTTTTCTGCCCCAGCTGCGCCGTAATCACATAGCCTGCGAAAGCGATACCTGCTCCCACTGCAGCAGAAACGCCCAACTGTAGATTGCCTTGGGCACCCCCTGCAGGTAGGGCCAAAACACCCCCTCCAGTAATCACACCCATCGCCGCAATGCGGACAATCGAAGGTTTGTCTGCAAACAGCCACCAAGACGCCAGCACCGTCACAATCGGATAAATAAAGAATATCGTGATCGCAATGCCGGTGGGAATATTCCCAATCGCAATATAAATCAGCACCTGCGACAGGAACAAAAAGAAACCGCTGCCTACCACCTTCAGCCACTGGTCAGGATCGCGAGACTTGACAAACCGATTCAGGTCTTGCCACACTTGCGGATACAGGAAAGTCGCCAAAATTGGCATCACCGCAATCACCACCACTGTCCGCAACAGCAGAATCAAAAGCGAATTCCCAAATCCGGGCGAGATAAATCCTTGCAGCTGCCAGATGCCAAAAATCATCCGGGGAGCCTTAGCCTTGAGGATAATCTTCAGGGAAACATTAAACAGCGACAGCACCACCGAAGAAATCAGAGCCAGCACCAAACCCACCTGAACCAGCGATGCCGGTTTGGGCGCAGCAGCCGGTGGCGCTGCGGGTGCCGGTGCCGGTGCCGGTGCCGGTGCCTTGGGCGCAACCTGCCGGTCAACGGGTGGCTGCGGTTGCGGCGGTAGAGGTGCCGGTGCAGGCTTCAAAGAGGGAGTGAGTACCGCTGTTTTACCAGAGTTCAGCTGCGGGCCAAGCTGAGCCGGCTGGCTGTTCTGCAATATGCGCTCTAAATCCTCCTGTGACAGCTCAGCTGCAGTTGGGACAGGGTTTCCTTGCTGTTTCAGCTGCTCAATCAGACGGTTGACCAGCACCTCCAAAACCACCTCACCTTGCTGCTGCAGGCTGTTGAGGCGCTTCAGGTGTTCGGCGAGCCGTTTTTGATAGCCGTCGAGTTCCTCTCGCACCTCCTCGTAGTTGGCCATCAGCGTGCCGTCCATTGATGCCAGGAACACCCCAGCACCCCTTCTGTCGCGACCGGCATTCGATGCCGGTGCCAGTCGCGCATCCGCAGCTATTGCCGACTGCCTAGCCGCCGCTGCCAGCTCATCAATGTGCGGCGACAGTCGCTGTTGCACTTGTGCCGCCACCAGGTCAGCCAGTTGCGCCGTCAGCTGTTCTTGCTGGGACTTTTGCTGCTGGGAAAGCAATTCCAGTCGCTCAACCAGCTGTTCCTGCTGGGCCTTTTGCTCCTGGGACATGGATTGCAGCTTCTGCAATTGCTGCTGCTGCTGCTGCTGGATGAGCAGCTTGTCGATTTCCTCACTCAGGCGGGATGTTTCAGACAAAAGCCTGGTGAAGTCCTCAGAAAACTTGACGACTAAATCTTGCTGTAAATGCCTCAGATCCTCAGTAACCGCCCTCAAAGCGTTCTCCACGGCTTGAGGATCGCCTGCTTCCGGGCTGTCCGGTCTATTGTCCAGGGGCTGCATCAGTGTCTAACCTCTACTCTGTTGCTATCAAGGGTTCTAGTTGCAAGTGCGCCATTTCGTCAATGCTGGCATGTATTTTGGCAAATTCACTTTCAAATTGGCGTCAGTTGCCCTTAAAGAAATCTAACCTTCTGCTTTAGACCTGATTAGCAGAGGTTTCGGGGATTTTACCTGAGTTGCTGCAAGCCGGAATTGCTTGTCTGCCAATGGCTGCCGGTGGCTGAAACTTTTCCGTCCTGGGACATCGGCAGCGAGGGTAGCATCTTGCAGTGCCCTAATCCCAGTCTGGCGCTCTCCCCTCACCCCCACGCCGCAGCCCCCAGACTGCGAGCAATAGTAAAGATGCCCGCACCCAGACCGGCAGCAATGGGAACCGTAATCAGCCAAGCCAAAACAATTCCCCGCACAGTATCCCAGCGAAGAGCTGTCCCAGAGCCGGTTTTCGACAAACTTCCCACGAGTCCGATACCGGCAACGCTGCCCACGAGAGCGTGAGAAGTGGAAACCGGCAGCCCCAGGCGGGAAGCGAGCAAAACCGTGGTGGCGGTGGCCAATTGAGCGCAGAATCCCCCACTCGGCTGCAGGGGAATAATCCCCTCCCCTACTGTAGCAATCACGTTTTTGCCCAACACGGCCAAACCGGCGACAATGCCCGCACCGCCCAGCAGCAAAATCCAAAACGGGACTGAGAAATTGGCGCTGGGAACCGAGCCGGTGCGCAGGATATAATCGATTGTGGCCAGGGGAGCCACCGCATTGCCTACATCATTGGAGCCGTGAGCGAAAGCCACAAAGCAGGCGCTGAGGATTTGAAACCGGCCCAACAACCGCTCCACCGCTCCCAGTGACTTGTCCGTCGGCTCGCCAGTTTCCGGTTTGTAGTTGGGCTTTAGCCCTCCCGGTTTGTAGTTGGGCTTTAGCCCTCCCGGTTTGTAGTTGGGCTTTAGCCCTCCCGGTTTGTAGTTGGGCT
>JALOOK010000410.1 GCA_025454445.1 Oscillatoria sp. Prado101
TGGAGGAGCAAATCGCCGAGTTCTTCGGCGATTGCATGTTTGTCGGCGCTGCGAATGGCATCGACGGCTTCATAAGCTTCTTCAATGATGTAGGGAATTAGGGTTTCGGGTGTTTGGGCTAAGTCCCAAGGACACCCGCCGTCGGGGGAGCGCAATTTGGCGACTACTTCAATCAGGCGCTGCAGGGCGGTTAGGGCGGGGGAGAGGGTTGCGGGAACGGAGGTGTCAGGGCTGGACATGGGGGAGATTTTGAGATGGGACTGCTTTTAATAATTCTTAACGCGATTTTGGGCCGGTGCCAATCTTGAGGGCAATTTTGTTTGGGGGAGGCAGATTAAGATGTTAGGCTTTTAATCTGTTTGTTGGAGAAAGGAGGCAGAGCCTCCAGAGGGGCGTTCCCAGGCGGAGCCTGGGAACGAGTGGGGAACGAGGGATAGAGGGGGATAGGGCAAATTAAATGCGGAATTGCTTAATTTTTGTGGCGGTGTTTGACCGGCACGGATTTAGACCGGCGGTTCTGGCGACTCTTGGGGGAGTGCCGGCGGTTGCTGGGTTTGGCTGCTGGGGTGAGGGAGTGTCGCTGTGTTTTGAAGCGCTTGTAAGCTGAGCCGGCCCAGTCGCTGAGGTAGTGGCTCATCGCGCCGAGCTCTAAACCGGCAAACAGGGCAATCCACTCGGTATAATGCTGCTGGAAAGACTGGGCAACTGCAGCGCCGGCTGAGTGCCAGTTCCAGTGCCAGCCCCAGAACAGTTTGCCGGTGGCGGCGGCAAAAATCCACAGGGCGGCGATCCAGGAAGCGAGGTAGAATACTCGCAGGGCTGTGCCGATGATTGGCCCGTGGGAGAGAAAGGAGCGGTGGCGCAGGTTATGCTGGTATGGCTGCCAGATCCAGCGCAGCCACCCCCAGCGCTGGTATTGCCGGGAGTGGATGTCCAGGTCTGGGCCAAACATCAGCCCGCCAAACAAGAAGCCGGTGGCAATTAATAAGGTGAGGTTGCCATTGCGGGTGAGGCTGAAGCTCAAACCGGCCACTGCCGGTAAGCTCCACAGGGTAATGCGGTCATGGGTGCGACCAGAGGGCATTAAGGATTTTGGGGGGTTGGACTTGGGGCGGGATTGTTGGGAAAAAAATTAGCTGGGGGGTGCTTGCTTTTTTTCGTGCAGTCTGTTATATTATATTTATGTGAGTCAAACCGGGCGGTTAACTCAGCGGTAGAGTATCTGCCTTACAAGCAGAGAGCCACAGGTTCAAATCCTGTACTGCCCATAAGTGTGTGGAACCCCACCCCCACCCCCTCCCCGCGCTTCGGGGAGGGGAGTAAGATATTTTGCCCGGTATTGGGGTGTGCAATGGGTAGGATGGTAGAGTAACTGCGTTTCATACGCGAAAAGGTTAAAATATTATAGCAGTAGGCACTTAGGTTAAGACATGGCATCATCGCATCATCGATTGGGCATGATCGCATTGGCAAAAGCTGTGAGTCTTTCCCATATGCCATAGGCCATGCGCCATAGGCCATGCGCCATAGGATTAATGTTCTAACCAATATGACTACTGCTATAATTCCATAGGGAGATGTTCTCACCACTAAATGTTAATTTATTTTTTTTGAAAATTTTGGGAAAAATAAACAGCAATAGCATAAGGAGTCATTGGTTTTGGTCTATGTGTGACTACTTGCCAATTTAAGGAAGTGGGAGGATTGAGAAAATTTTTGTAAGCACAAGCCATTTGTGCTGCTGCTTCGTCAAAAGACATTTTCCCAGTGGTTGTACCTAAGCCTGGACAGGCGATAATTTCTATTAATGGTTGTCTTTGTTGATTGTGTTTTCTTACTGCTAATAACATCGCCCACATGGCCGAATAAACATTATCTGTATGGCCAATAGGTTGAGGTATCCGCATAGTAGGAGTATGGGCAATAAAAGGATGTCGATCATTTCCTGTTTCTATAATTAAAGATGTGCCAATTGGTTGCTCTCCTAAATATTCGAGGAGAATTTTTTCTTGGACGCGCTTGACTAAATCTTGTCCGAAAAAATTAGCGATCGCCAAATCTACTCCTCCATCCATTAAACCAAAAGAATTAGCCGCACTTACCATACAATCAAAAGCAGGTAATTTTTCAAATCTACCTTGGACAATTTCCGTATAAGGTAAATTCTCAAAATACTTTTCCCAGCACTGACATAATTCCAACTTCGGATCTACTAAAATTAGTTTTTTCATATTACTTAGTGGTGGTATTTTGATTATATCGCCAGATTGACGCTAGAGAGGCTGACTATTAATGAATAAATTCTATATTCATTGTGCATTAGTGGGGGCGCAAAATTATGCCCAAAAAAATGGTTTTAACCAAGCCTACTTCATCGGCAATTATGATTTTTTGGTGGAATTTTTGCGCGACGCTGCGCAGTATTTTAAGCTGGTGAGGCCAGGGTTTTATGGGGATTGATTTCAGGCAGAAGTCGAGGCATCCGGGGTGCCGGTGGAGTTCGGCAAGTTGGGGAAAAAGCTCACTCTCTTCTCTTGTGCCGGCGGGAGTAGGGTGAGGGGAATTTGGCAGGGGGCTGGTGTCAAATTCAGCGTGCCGGTTCCAAGTGGGTTGGGTTGCTGGTGCGTAGCGCAGCAGTTTTTTCTGGATGGCTTCTGGGATGTCAAACACGCGCACGTTGGGGGCTGAATTGCTCCAAAGCTGCTCAAATCGAAGGCTTTCTTCTCGCACTCGCTCTAGTTCCCGCCCGTCTTCCCAACTGCAGTAAACGTGGAAGGATTCGACATTGGTTTCCCATCCGTTTAGGGATTCGTTGTTGGAACCGCTGAAGGCTAATTGATCGCCGGTGATGTCGGTGAAGATGCCGGCTTTTTCGTGGAAGATGTGATGGGGTTCGAGCTGGCGCTGGCTGTCTTCGGGGCTGCCATCTGCTGTGAGGGGGATGGCAATTTTGATATCAAGGCTGGAGGTTTGAATCAGCCAGCTGAGGATTTCAAAGTGTTTGATATGGGCGAGGTTTTCTGGTGGTTTGAGGTCTGCATCGAGGCGGGCGATTAGGGTGTCTCGCAAGGAGTACCCGCGCTGGATGGCTTGCAGGTCTTCGGGGGTGAATTGGCAGCCGAGAATCAGGCGCATTCTGCCTTTATTATAGAGCATTGCGCCGATTCCGCGAGCGACTTTGCTGAGAATGGCGCTGCTGAAAAAGCCTGATTTGCGGTCGTATTGTACGGCGCATTCTAAGGCGGGGATGTAGAATTCGGCGACGGGATTGTTCTCGTTGCTGGCATAGCTGATTTTCCAAGGGCGATCTCGCAGTAAGGGGGGCATAGCATTCTGGGGAGAGAAACTTTGGGCGTCGCATATCAGTGGGGGGAACCCCATCCCCAATCCGGTGGGTGGGGTTGACACCTCTTATACTGTATCATAAGTAGGGTGCGTTCCGCAAAGCCGGAACGCACCCTACTGTGAGAAATAAAAGATATGACAGTTTCTGAGGATGGGCGGCGATACGCACCGGCAACTGAGCGCAACCGTGGGCCAATTCTGGCGGTTTTGCAGCGGGTTTTGCCGGCGGCGGGTGCGGTTTTGGAAATTGCCAGCGGAACGGGAGAGCACGCGGTCTTTTTTGCGCCGCGCTTGAAACCCCGTTTTTGGCTACCTTCTGACCCAGATCCGCGAGCAAGGGAAAGTATTGCGGCGTGGCGGGACTCTTTGCCATCGGAGAATCTTTATCCCCCCATTGATATTGATGTGCGGGAGCCGGTTTGGGGCGTGGAAAGGGAGGGTATTGCCGGCGAAACTTCACCGCCCCTTACGGCTATTGTTGCTATTAATATGATACATATTTCTCCTTGGGAGGCGACATTGGGGCTGCTGGCGGGTGCGGGGCGGATTTTGCAGTCTGGGGGGATTCTTTACCTGTACGGCGCGTTTAAAATCGGGGGGAGGCATACGGCACCCAGCAATGCGGCGTTTGACGAAATGTTGCGCTCTCAAAATCCGGAATGGGGGGTGCGCGATTTGCAGGAGGTGGTGGAGATCGCCGCTGAGCAAAATCTGACTTTAGCTGAAACGGTTGAGATGCCGGCGAACAACTTTTCGGTGATATTTCAGCGCCTGTCGGGTTGAGTCGGTTTTTCTCGGTAGTACATGTCACTTTTGCTAATAGACAGGCGATTATAAATCGCGTCTATATAGACAAAGCCCGCCGGCGCGGGCTATAGCAATAGACAGTAGGGAAAGGGACAGGCGAGACGCCTGTCCTACGTCTTAATCTAATTAATTGCTTGGAGCCGGTAGACTTTGAAGCCGCCGCCTGTTGGTAGGGGTTTGCGATCTGGCCCCATCGGATAGGCTTCCATTGGACTCTGGGGGATGTAAGGTTTGGGGGCGAGGTATTCCCCTTCTATTATAACGCGCTTTCCGATATGTTGCTGGAAGGTTTCTTTGGAAATCTGGTCGGAAGTCCGCAGGATGACTCCCTCCTCTGCTGTGGGCTGTTCGATTTGTTCGATTTGAGCTTCTCCTACGTCGAGGACGTAATACTGGTTTGAGCCGGCCATCCAAGCTTCGGGGGTTGGCATGCGCCTTTCCAGGTCTTTGAAAATAATCGTGCCGGTCAGTGTGACTAAAGATTGACTTTCTTTCATTTTAACTTCTTTTTGGGGTTGTGTGTGCGCCGGCGCGGCAAAAGAGCACCCCGCCTGACTGCCGATCGGCATGAGCGCCAGCAATAGGGTCAGAGATGGGATGCGATAAGCGTTAAGTCTATTTTGGGGAAACATTTGCTGTTTTTTCACTTTTTTCTAAAAA